>JACCYI010000288.1 GCA_013696535.1 Solirubrobacterales bacterium | reverse complement strand
TGGGCAGGCTCCATGCCTTGATCGTGTAGGCGAACACCACGGACGGCCGGTCGGTGACCGCGTCCGCCTGCCGATAAGCGTCGAGCAGGGCCTCGAGGTCGTGGCCGCCGAGGTCGCGCAGGGCCGCGCGCAGCTCGGCATCGTCGAGATCTGAGACGAGACGCTCGAGCCCGGTGCGGTCCCCTGTCCGACCGGGCAGTTCCCGCCGCACGTCCTCGATCGGAATGCGCAGGAGATGCTGGTACTCCTCGTTGGGCATGCGGTCGATGCGCCTCCGGAGCCCCTCCCCTCCCTCCCGGGCGAAGAGCGCGTCGAGGCGACGACCGTACTTGACGTTGACCGTGTGCCAGCCGGCGGCCTCGAACATCGCCCCGATCCGACCCGCCGCGATGTCGGGCACGATGCGATCCAGCGACTGCCGATTGAGGTCGACGATCCACAGGACCTCGCCGAGACGAGGCACGACCGGATCGACGATCGCCTCCCAGATCGCGCCCTCGTCGAGCTCTGCGTCCCCGAGCAGCGCGACCTGCCGACCGCCCCGCGGGACGTCGAAGTGACCTGCGACGTAGCGATGCGCGATCGCACTCCAGATGGGAGCCGTCGCACCGATTCCGACCGAGCCGGTCGAGAAGTCCACCGGGTCAGGATCCTTGACCCGGCTCGGATAGCTCTGAAGGCCGCCGAAGGAGCGCAGCTCGGTGAGAAAGCGCTCGTCCAGACGCCCGAGCAGGTAGTTGATCGCGTGCAGCACCGGCGAGGCGTGCGGCTTTACCGACACGCGGTCAGGGGCCCGGAGGTGCGCGAAGTACAGCGCCGTCATGGCGCTCACGAGCGACGCCGACGATGACTGGTGACCCCCCACCTTCACCCCGGACGGAGTGCTCCTGACCCGGTTGGCATGGTGCACGATGGAAGTGGCCAGCCACAGCACGCGCCGCTGCACGCTCTCCAGGGTCGCGAGGTCCGTCGTCGGATTCGGGGCGTTGATCACCGATCGCCTTCGGCGCCGAGGAAGGGGGGCGCGTGACGGTAGGTCACCGGCGTCCTGGACAACCGGATCGGAGCGCGGGGCAAGCGGACCGTCGTCCCGTCGTCGCGCTCGAGCTCCACGATCGGGTCGAGCTCGAGCGCCTCCGCGAGCTCGAACGCCGCGGCGATGTCATTGACCGGACCGGCTGGAACCCCGGCGGCCGAGAGCCGCGCGGCCCAATCCGCCGTGGAACCCGCCGACAACTTCTCCTCCAGCAGCCCCCGTAGGACGTCCCGATGCGCGACGCGCGACTGGTTGTCGGCGAACCGGGAATCCGTTCCGAGCTCGGGACGGCCGACGGCTTCGGCCAGGGCGGCGAACTGGCGATCGTTGCCGACCGCCACCGCAAGCTGCGCGTCCGCGGTGTCAAGGACCTCGTAGGGGGCGATGCTGGGATGGGCGTTGCCCATGCGAGCACCCACGACTCCGGCCGCGGTGTAGGCCGACGACTGGTTGACCAGGGCCGCGAGCAGCGAGGAGAGCAGGTCGACTTCGACGCGCTGGCCCTCCCCCGTGCTGTCACGATGGCGCACGGCCGCCAGCACGCCGACGGCCGCGAAGAGGCCGGCGACCACGTCGACGAGCGCCACACCGACCTTCTGCGGCTCGCCGTCGGGGTCTCCCGTGATGCTCATAAGACCCCCGACCGCCTGCAGGAGCAGGTCGAAGCCGGGCAGCGGTGCGCCCGCTCCGGATCCAAAGGCGGTGATCGAGCAGTACACGAGCCGAGGATTGGCTTCGCTGAGCGTGTCGTAGCCCAGGCCCAACCGGTCCATGACACCGGGCCGAAAATTCTCCACCACGACATCGGCCTGAGCAGCAAGCGCGAGTGCCCGGGCGAGGTCCGCCGGATCGCGCAGATCGAGCGTCACGCTGTGCTTGTTGCGGTTGACCGACTCGAAGTAGGTCGCCTCGCCCCCCTCCGTGTAGGGCGGCCCCCACGCGCGGGTGTCGTCACCCCCCGGCCGCTCGACCTTGGTGACGCTGGCTCCGAGGTCGCCGAGGACCATCGTCGCCAGCGGGCCGGCGAGGATGCGGGTGAAGTCGAGGATGACGAGGTCGCCGAGTGCCGATTGCATCGAGCCCCGAACCTACACCGCCGGTGTCGCCGGCCTCTGGTTCGGCGCCGAGCTTCAGTCCGCGCCGGCCAGCTCGCGGCGCACCCCTTCGACAGCGGGCTCGAGGGCCGCCTGCAGCTCGCCCACGAGCGCTGCGCAGCCACTGATCTCACTCGTGCGGCCCAGCGCCTCGAGCTCTGCGCACAGCATCTCCAGCGCAGAAGCGCCGACGACGCGACAGCTGCCCTTGAGCCGGTGTGCCGCACGCCATAGGGCCTCGGGATCGCCGGCCGACACGGCCGCCGCGATCGCATCGATGGCCGACGGTGTCTGCTCGACGAACAGCGTCACCAGGCGGCGGAGCACGTCGGGAGGAAGGTCCTCGCGGAGTCGCCTGCCGGCGTCCACATCGAAGAGCCCGCTCGGAGCCGCCGGCACCAGGACCGGCTTGGGGGCCCCGAAGCTCGGCCGCGCGCCGTCCGAGCCGATCCATCGCGCCAGCGCGGCGCGCAGCACGTCAATCTGGATCGGCTTGGTCAGGTAGTCGTCCATGCCGGACTCCAGGCATCGCTCCCGGTCGCCCTTCATGGCGTTCGCGGTCACCGCGATGATGGGCACGCGCGAACCCTCGGCTTCCACGGCGCGTATACGGCGAGTGGCGTCATAGCCGTCGAGCTGCGGCATCTGACAGTCCATGAGGACTGCCCCATAGTCGCCCGAGCCCCACATGCCGACCGCTTCGAGTCCGTCGCTGGCCACGTCAACGGCGTAGCCCATCCGCTCGAGCATCACACGCGCCACGAGCTGGTTGATCTGGTTGTCCTCGGCCACCAGCAGCTTCACTGTCTTGCCGGGAACCTGCGGGACGACCACCGGCGGCTCTGCCAGCGCCGGCGTCTGTGGAGCGTCCTCCAGCGCGTGGGCCAAGGCCCGGGCGAGGCGATCGTGACGCACCGGCTTGGTCAGATAGGTGCCGACTCCCGCCTTGCGAGCCTCGGCCCGTTCGCCACCCGAGGACGTGAGCATGACGAGCCGTGTGCTCGCGCCCCAGGTCTCCTCGCGGATCCGGCGGGCGAGCGTGATGCCATCCATCTTCGGCATGTTGAAGTCGAGGATGGCCAGGTCGAACGGCCATCCTGCCTGGACGGCGTGGTGCAGGGCTGCCAGCGCCTCCCTGCCACCCGAGACCGTCGTGACCGAGGCCCCCAGCGCCTTGAGCTGGCCCAGGAGGATCGACCGGTTCGCCGCGTTGTCGTCCACCGCCAGGATCGAGCGGCCCACCAACTCGGTCCCCGCGTCGGACTCCATCGGGCTCTCGGATACGGGCAGGGGCAGGCTGAACGTGAAGGTGCTCCCGCGGCCGAGCTCGGATTGAACGCTGATGGATCCCCCCATGTGCTCGATGAGCTGGCGTGAGATCGTCAGACCCAGCCCCGTGCCTCCGTAGAGCCGGGTGGTCGAGCTGTCGACCTGGGTGAACGCCTCCCACAGTCGCGCCCTGCGGTCCTCGTCGATGCCGATGCCGGTGTCCGAGACCTCGAACCGCACGTGATCGTCGGGCTCCGCGGAGACGTGGACCATCACCTGGCCGTCTTCGGTGAACTTGACGGCGTTCGCCACGAGGTTGGTGAGCACCTGCCGGAGACGCGTCGCGTCGCCGTGGCATCCCTGCGGCAGCGTCGGCTCGACGGAGCTCAACAGCTCGAGGCCCTTGGAGAAGGCGTTCTCGGCCATCAGGGCGCACGCGTCGTCGACGACCTGCCGGAGGTCGAAGTCGTGGTCGTCGAACTCGAGCTTCCCCGCCTCGATCTTCGAGAAGTCAAGGATGTCGGAGATGAGACCCAGCAGCGCCTCCCCGGCGCGCTGCGCCATCTCGGCGTACTCCCGTTGCTCGGGGTCGAGGTCGGTGGTGAGCAGCAGGCCGGTGGTGCCGATGACGCCGTTGAGCGGGGTGCGCAGTTCGTGGCTCATGTTGGCGACGAACTCGGACTTCAGCCTCGACGTCTCCAGCGCATGTCCGTGTGCGGTCTGCAGCGCGTCTTCGGCCAGCTTGCGCTCGGTGATGTCTGTGGAGACCGAGCAGACCCCGGCCGGGCGGCCGTCGGAGTCGACAAGCGGGAACTTCAGCGACAGCAGGGTGTGTTGCTCGCCGTCGGCCATCACAGCCTCTTCCTCGATCTCCAGGGATTTGCCCGAGCTCACCACGAGCTCGTCGGTCTCCCGCATGGCCGCCGCCAGGGTGGGCGAGAAGACCTCCTCGGCGGTGCGCCCCACGACTTCCGCACAGGACACGCCGAGCATCGTCTCGAACGACCGGTTGACCAGGACGTGGCGACCGGCGGAGTCCTTGAGCGACACGACGGCCGGAGTGTTCTCGAGGATCATCCGCAGCCGGGCCTCGTTCATCCGGACCTGCGCCTCGGCGTGCTTTCGGGCGAAGAAATGGCCGATCTGATCCGAAGCGGTTCTCAGGACCTCGAGCACATCCTGATCGACCGGCGCCACGCGACGATCGAAGAACTCCATCACGCCGCAGACGCCGTCCTGGTCGCGGATCGGGATGCCGACGGCGGCGTGGATCCCGGCGGCCACCGCGGCGTCCGTCCTCGTGAAGAACTCATAGTTGCCGACGTCCGCCGCCCAGACGACCTGGTCGAGCTCCCATATCCTGCCGGGGAAGCCCATGCCGCGCCCGAGCGCACGGTCGCGGGACGCGGCCTCGAAATCGTCCGCTTCGAATCCTTCGCCACGCCAGACCGCCCTGCAGAGCAGGCGTTGCGCGTCCCGGTCGAGGGTCCAGAAGGCGCCGAGCGACCAGCCCAGCGGCTCGCCCAGACCGGCCAGGATGGCTCCCATCGATTGATCGAGATGTTCACACTCGGCGAGGGCCAGCGTGACCCCGGACTGCGCCCGGGCCCGCCGCTCAGCCCTGATCCTGGCCGAGACGTCGCGGATGAAGACGTTCACGTTGCCTTCGGCGTCCTCCCCCGCCGCGACCGCCAACTCGACGGGAACCGACCGGCCCTTCCGGCCACGGCCGATGACTTCCGCGTGCGGCGCCACCGCGCCGACGTTCGCCCGCGTGAGCGGCGTGCGGGCGCCGTCCTCGCACAGGGTGAGAGCGATGGTCTCGGCCAGCGGCCGGCCGAGCACTTCCTCCGAGGACCACCCGAAGAGCATCTCGGCCGCGGGGTTGAAGTCGCAGACCTCGTCGCTCCGATCAAGCGCGAGGAACGCCTCGGGCGCCGTCTCGACGATGGATCGGGCCCGCGACTCCGAGCGGCGCAGACGCGCTTCGGCGCGCGCTCGACGGCGCAGGGTCAGGATGAGCAGCGCGACGCCGCCGAGAAGGGCGATCAGGAGTGGGATCCCCAGCACCAACTGGGTCCTGCGGAGGCTGCTGACGCC
>JACCYI010000204.1 GCA_013696535.1 Solirubrobacterales bacterium | reverse complement strand
GCTCAGCCCGCTCCCGGCACGGCCTGCCCGCCGGCCGGCAACGGCGCCCGGCCGCCGCTCAGCGTGATCTTCTTGCCGTTCGGACCGATGACGGGCATCTCCGCATCCGGGATGAACTGCTCGGGGTAGCCGTACATCCCGTGCTCGGAGATGTCCAGGCCCGCGTCCTCCTCCTCCTCGCTGACCCGCAGGCCGTAGGTCGCCTTGATGGCGGCGAACACCACGTAGGAGGCCACGAACACCACGGTGAACACGACCACTACGCCGAGCGCCTGGCGTCCGAGCTGGGTCAGCGACCACGTGTAGAAGAAGCCGCCTTCACCGACGGTGTTGAACTCCGCGAGCGCCGGGAGCGTGAACAGCCCGCAGGCCAGGGTGCCCCAGATGCCGCACAGCCCGTGCGCGGTGAGCGCGCCCACCGGGTCGTCGACCTTCTTGTCGATGGCGTAGACGCCGAGCGGGACGATGACGCCGGCGATCAGGCCGATGACGACGCCGGCCCAGGGAGCGACGTAGCCCGAAGGCGCGGTGACCGCGACCAGGGCGCCGATCGCGCCGTTGCCCGCCATGCCGATGTCGATCTTCTTGGTCACCGCAGCCGCCGTGACGATGGCCCCCATCACGCCTGCGGCCGCCGCCAGGTTCGTCACGATGACCACTTCGGTGAAGCGCCCGTCCAGAGCGTTGAGCGTGGAGCCCGCGTTGAAGCCGAACCACCCGAACCAGAGGATCAGCACCGACAAGCCGAACAGCGGCATGTTGTGGCCCGGGATCGCCCGGGGCTTGCCGTCGGGCCCGTACTTGCCCTTGCGCGGCCCGAGGTGCAGCAGGACCGCGAGGGCGCCGGTCGCGCCGATGAGGTGGACCGCCGAGGAGCCCGCGAAGTCCTGCATCTTCACGTTGGTCTGCAGCCAGCCCCCGCCGAAGACCCACCCCGAGACGATGGGGTAGATGAAGCCGGCGAAGACGATGCCGTAGATGACGTAGACGCCGAACTTGATGCGCTCGAGCGTCGTCCCCCAGACGATGGCCAGCGACACGGCGCAGAAGCCGCACTGGAAGAAGAACTTCGCTTCCACCGTCGGGTCGGAGAAGCCCATGATCGGGTACGCCTCGGGCGGATCGCAGAAGTCGCGCAGGAAGAAGCCGTCGGTGCCGATCACATGGCCCGCGCCGCCGCCGAAGGCGAAGGCGAAGCCGATGGCCCAGTACATGACCGAGGCGATCGAGAAGTTCGTGAGCACCTTCGCGACGACCGTCCCCGCGTTCTTGCCCCGGGAGAAGCCGATCTCCAAGAACATGAAGCCGACTTGCATGAGCATCACGAGCAGCGCAGCGACCATCACCCAGATCGAGTTGATGCCCACGCTGTCCGGCACGCCCTTGGCGTTGAACACGTCGGCGGCGGCCGAGGCCGGGATGATGAGCGCTGCCAAGAGCCCGCACGCCAGGCACCTCGTCAGCTGGGAACGTCGCATGGATCCTCCTGAGTCGATGACACGGGCAGCCTGCAGGGCCGGGGCCTTGAGCTCTTTGGCCCTGTGTCGAAACTTCGGCGTGGGCTTTGGACGCCGGGACAAGACCTCCGCTCCGGCCTCGTGACAAAGTGCGGTCAATGCCCAAGCGCCAGCAGAACGTCTACGCCGCCGAGTGGAGCTCGAACGGCGGCGCCCTCGGTGCCCCGGATCTCACCGACCCGGGCGCCTCGCCGTTCGGGGCGAACGTCTTCCACCTCGCCGCGCAGCGCCAGCGCCTGCCCAGGCACGTCTTCAAGGCGCTCAAGCGCACCCTGGAGGGGCCGGAGGCGCTGGACGCCAACACCGCCGACGCCGTCGCGCTCGCCATGAAGGAGTGGGCGATGGAGAAGGGCGCCACCCACTACACACACTGGTTCCAGCCACTGACCGGCCTCACCGCCGAGAAGCACGACTCGTTCTACAGCCCCACCGATGAGGGCACCGCCCTGGCTGAGTTCTCCGGCAAGGAGCTGATCCGGGGCGAGCCGGACGCCTCCTCGTTCCCGACGGGCGGCATCCGGGCGACCTTCGAGGCTCGTGGCTACACCGCGTGGGATCCCACCTCACCCGCCTTCATCCTGGAGAACCCCAACGGGACGCTGCTGTGCATCCCGACCGCCTTCGTCTCCTGGACGGGCGAGGCGCTGGACACGAAGATCCCGCTCCTGCGCTCCATGGACGCGCTCTCCAAGAGCGCGCTGAAAGCACTCGCCCTCCTTGGGGACACCCCGGCCGACCACGTCTTCACCACGGTGGGCGCCGAGCAGGAGTACTTCCTGGTCGACGAGCAGTACTACTTCGAGCGCCCGGACCTCTACACGACGGGCCGTACGCTCTTCGGCGCCAAGCCGCCCAAGGGCCACGAGCTCGACGAGCACTACTTCGGCTCGATCCCCGAGCGGGTGCTGGCCTACATGCTCGAGGTCGAGCAGGAGCTCGCCAAGCTCGGCGTCCCGATCAAGACCCGCCACAACGAGGTGGCCCCCGCGCAGTACGAGATCGCGCCGATCTTCGAGAACTCGAACGTTGGCTGCGACCATCAGCAGCTGACGATGCAGATCCTGCAGAACGTCGCGCGCCGCTACGGATTGGTCTGCCTGCTGCACGAGAAGCCGTTCGCCGGCGTCAACGGCTCGGGCAAGCACAACAACTGGTCGATGGGAACCGACACGGGCGTCAACCTGCTCGACCCGGGCGACACGCCGGCGGAGAACGCGCAGTTCCTGTTCTTCTGCTCGGCGGTCATCCGCGCGGTCAACAAGCATCAGGCGCTCCTGCGGGCCTCGGTGGCCAACGTGG
The DNA here is from genome assembly GCA_013696535.1 of Solirubrobacterales bacterium. The sequence continues at coordinate 5,318 of JACCYI010000204.1, read as the reverse complement.
GCCAAGACCACCGCCTCGGGGCCAACGAGGCGCCACCGGCGATCATCTCGATCTTCCTCGGCGCCGAGCTCGAGGACGCGTTCGAGCGCATCGTCACCGGAGAGGGAGTGGCGACGAAGTCGGGTGAGCTGACGCTCGGCACCGACGTGCTGCCCAAGCTGCCGATGGACTCCGGCGATCGCAACCGGACCTCGCCGTTCGCCTTCACGGGCAACAAGTTCGAGTTCCGCGCGCCGGGCTCGAGCATGTCCCTCGGCTTCCCCAACGCGGTGCTCAACACGATCGTGGCGGAGGCGATCGATGAGCTGGCGGCCGCGGTCGAGGTCAAGCTCAACGGCGACGTGTTCGCCGCCGTGAGCGCGGTGGTCAAGACCGTCTGGGCCGAGAACAAGCAGATCGTCTTCAACGGCGACGGCTACTCAGAGGACTGGCACCAGGAGGCCGAGCGACGCGGGCTCGTGAACTTCCGCACCACCCCGGAGGCGCTGCCGAGCATCGTCTCGGCGTCGACTGTCGCCGCCTTCGGGAAGTACAACGTCCTCTCCGAGCGCGAGCTGCACTCCCGCTATGAGGTGTGGGTCGAGCAGTACGCCACCAAGCTCAACATCGAGGCCGAGACGGCCGCCTCGCTCGCGCGGACGATGATCCTGCCCGCTGCCCTGCGCCACGCCGACGTCGTCGCGGCGGCGGGCGACGGCGCGGGCGTCGGACGCCTGAAGGCCGAGATCGCCGAGCTGGTCGATGACCTCGTCGAGGCGGTCTTCGTCTTGGAGGCGGCCAACGAGGAGACCGACTTGGAGGGCATCGAGCTCGCCGAGCACATGCGCGACGTCGTCATCACCGCGATGACCGGGGTCCGCGAGGTGGCCGACCGCCTGGAAGGCGTCGTCGCCGACGACCTCTGGCCGCTGCCCAAATACTCCGAGATGCTGTTCATCAAGTAGCGAGGGGCGCGAGCGGGACGGTCTCAAGGCCGCTCGCGAACGCGTCGATGCAGCCAACATGCTCGAGATGATCAACGCCCCCGGGAACGAGACGCTGTCAAAGGCGGACGAAGTGGTCTGCCGGGACGTGACCGCCCTGTTCGAACGCGGCGTCACCGATCCCGTCATCGCCGAGATCGGCGTGGGTGTGGGCGCCACGATGCAGGAGCTGGCGCGGATCCTGAACAACCGTGGAGCGCTTCACCTCTACGACTTCACCACCAAGCTCGACGAGCTCGTCGACGACTTGAAGGCGCTCGGGTTCGCCAACGTCGTGGGGTTCGGGAACACGACAAAGTACTGGGACTCCTACAACTGGAGCCTGCTTCGCCAGATCGAGCGCTCCGACGGCCCGCTCTACGATTACGTCTACCTGGACGGGTCGCACATCCTGATTCACGACGGTCTTGCGTTCTTCCTGTGCGACAGGCTGCTGAAGGTCGGCGGGTGCATCAACTTCGACGACTACTTCTGGTCCGTCTCGAGGTCCAAGTGGCTGGGCGAACGACGCCACGAGTACATGACCGACGAGCAGATCGAGGCTCAGCAGGTCAAGCTGGTCGTCGACAACCTCGTAATCCCGGACCCGCGGTACGAGGAGGTCGTGCCCTACACGGTCTACCGGAAGATCGCCTGACCTCGTCGACGGCGGGACGGCGCGCATCGCGGCTCAGGCGCCCCACCAGCGCTTGTGCGCCTACGAACACCGAACACCCCCGCCGACACGGCGGGAGGGGATAGGTTCGGCGCAATCACGACGGTCACAGCGCGCCGGTCGAATTTCCTGGGAGGGAACATGCACACTCGTACGCGGGGAGTCTGCGGTCTCATCGCCGCAGCACTCACCCTTTCCGCCGCACCCGCCTGGGCTGCGTCCGCTGGCCTCGACGCCTATCGCGTCAAGGCCACCCCGAAGAACCTCGAGAAGCTGTCGAAGGCGGGCTTCGACGTCGGCGAGGGCATCGATCGCAAGCGCGACACGATCGACGTCTTCGGCACCGAGCGCCAGGTGCGCGGCGTCAAGGTCGGGGCCCAGCTGGTCACCGACGGCCAGGGCCAAAGCGCCGTCGACCGCTCGCGCGGCCGCGGCAAGAGCCGGGTGCCGGGTGCGGCAGACCCGACCCTGGGAGCCAGCGACGCGGGCTTCAAGGTCTGGACGAAGTACGACGCCTTCGACGAGAAGGCCTTCAACGCGGCGAACCCCACCGCCGCCCCGCTTCCCGTCAAGGAGCAGTACACCGAGCAGTACGCCCGCGTCGTGGCCGAGCATCCCGGCCTCGTCGCCAAGCGCGTCACCGGGCAGACCGACAACGGCCGCGAGATCGTCGCGCTGCAGGTCACCAAGAACGCCACGGGAGCAGACATCCCCGGACGCCCCGCCGTGCTCTACAACTCGTTGCAGCACGCGCGCGAGTGGTTGGCGGGCGAGACCTGCCGGCGCACGCTCGACTACATGCTCGACAACTACGGCAAGACGACCAGCTCGGGCCTCGAAGTCACGAAGCTCGTCGACGAGAACGAGCTGTGGTTCGTCTGCGTCAACAACCCCGACGGCTACGAGTTCACTTTCACCCCAGGCCATCGCCTATGGCGCAAGAACCTGCGCGACAACGACGCAAACGGCGTCATCGAGCCGGGCGACGGCGTGGACCCCAACCGCAACTTCTCGTCCAACTGGGGCCGCGACGACGAGGGCTCCTCCCCCCGGCCGGCCGACGAGACCTACCGCGGCCCAAGCCCGGCCTCCGAACCGGAGACCAAGGCCATGGAGGCGCTCTTCGCGGAGATCCACCCGACCTTCCAGAAGAACGACCACACCGCCGCGGAGCTCCTGCTCTACCCGCAGGGCTTTCAGCAGGACACGCCGACGGCCGACAACGAGATCTTCGCCGCGCTGGCCGGCGACCCGTTCAAGCCGGCCATCGAGGGCTTCCTGCCCGAGCTGAGCGCCGGGCTGTACATCACCAACGGTGACTTCACCGACTGGGCCTACTCGACGCAGAAGACGCTCTCCTACACCCCGGAGGGCACGGCGGCCGAGAGCCCGGACGTCTCGGTCTTCGAGTACCCCGACTCACCGCTGCAGGTCGGCCAGGAGTTCCGCCGCCACCTGCCCTTCGTGCTGGACCTCGCGAAGTCGGCCAAGGACCCGACCGAGCCGGTCTCGCACCTGGGCAACGGCGCGAGGAAGATCGTCGTCGACGACTTCCCGGTCTCCTACGGCGATCCGCAGCCCGTCCAGGCGACGCTCCAGCGCAAGCTGGGAGTGGCCAAGCTGCGCTTCCGCGTCAACGGAGGAGCGGCGCTCGAGGTCCCGACCTCGGAGTTCACCGGTGGCGAGCGCTACTACAAGAATGACGCCGTCTACTACCACCGCGTTCGCGGCGTGATCTCGGGCACCAAGCCCGGCGACAGCGTCGAAGCGTGGTTCGTGGCCGGGGGCGTGGAGAGCGCCCACTTCACCTATGCCGCGCAGGTGGAGACGGACAACCCGGTGCTCCTGCTGTCAGACGAGGACTGGACGGGCAAGAACCCCGGCCCGGCGACCGGACCCGCCTACCTGGACACCTACAAGGGCCTGCTGGATGCCGCGGGCGTGAAGTACGACGTCTACGACGTCGCCAAAGACCGCCGTCGCCCGAACCCGTTCGGGATCCTGTCGCACTACTCCCACGTGGTCTGGTACACGGGCGACGACCAGATCAATCGGGCGCCGGACGCCCCGGCGGGATCAGGGATCGACCGCTTGGCTGTGGACACCCAGAACGATGTCAGCGACTTCCTCAACGAGGGCGGCAAGCTGTTCTACACGGGCCAGAACGCCGGCAAGCAGTTCGCCGACGGGTACAGCTACAACCCGTTCCAGAAGCAGGAGGGGCAGTACTGCGATACGAGCACGCGCTGCATCGCCGTGCAGGACGACTTCCTGCAGTACTGGCTCGGCGCCAACACGTACATCAGTGACGGCGGGCTCGACGAGAACGGCGCCACGCTGCCGGTCCGCGGCGTCGCCGCGCCGTTCGGTCCGGGGCCATATCAGCTGGCCAACTCGCACACCGCGACGTTCCTGGTGACGAGCTCCATCTACGACCCGGTGGCCTACCCGCAGTGGGCGGGCTCGAAGAAGGTGCTGGCCTACGACCGGCCGGGCGGCTCGCCGTTCGACCCGCGCACCGGGCAGTACTTCATGGCGGCGGGCACAGCCAACGCGTCATACCGGCGCCTGACCAGGACGATCGACCTCACGGGCAAGACCGCCGCCGAGCTGTCGTTCTGGACGTCCTACGACCTCGAGCAGGACTATGACTACCTGTTCGTCGAGGCCAGGACGGCCGGGCAGCAGGACTGGACGACGCTCAAGGAGAAGAACGGCCTGAACTCCCAGGACACCGGCTCCTCCTGCCAGGTCGGCACGGCCGCCGGCTCCAACTGGCAGCAGGACCACCCCTTCCTCGCGCACTACCAGACGGCGGGCTCGACCTGCACGTCGAACGGGACGTCCGGGACGTGGTGGGCGGCGACCGGCAACTCCGGGGGCTACAAGAACTGGCAGCTGCCGCTGGACGCCTACGCTGGCAAGCAGGTCGAGATCTCGATCACCGTGGCCTCCGACCCCGCGGTGTCCGGGCTGGGCACGTGGATCGACGACGCGACGGTCACCGCCAACGACGGCACGAAGCTCGTGGACACGTCGTTCGAGGAGCCCACTCTCGGCGGCTTCGTCGCGGCCCCGCCGCCCGCGGGCACGAAGGTCACGACTCCCCGGTGGGAGCAGGCCAAGAGCGCGCCGTTCGTCGAGGCGCCGGGCGTCGCCACGGAGGACACGGTGTACACGGGCTTCGGCCTGGAGAAGATCGTCGGCACCGACAAGCAGGTGGCGCTGCTCAAGGACGTGTTCACGCACCTGGGGGTCCCGCGCAAGCCCCAGTTCGCTGCCGACAAGCCCAAGCCGGTCGGCGGCGAGGGCAACGGCGGCGGCAACGCCGGCGGGAACTCGAACCCGAACCCCGGCGGCGGTGGCGGCAAGCCGCGGGCCGCGACGCCGGGGCAGCTGAAGGTGCTCAAGCTCAAGCTCGACGACCAGCTGCTCCGGACCGCGCGCCGCAAGGGCGTGCGGGCCTACGCGCAGTGCACCGTCACCTGCAAGGTGGTCCTGCAGCTCCGCGTCGACCGGGCCACCGCCAAGCGGTACCGGCTGAAGAGCATCGTCGTGGGCCGCAGGACGGTGACCCTGACGGGCGCGCGCGGCAAGCGCCTGCACGTGCGCATGACCGCGACGGCGGTGCGGCGCTTGGCCAAGGCCAAGCGCCTGCGGGTGACGCTCCGGGGCACCAC
>JACCYI010000203.1 GCA_013696535.1 Solirubrobacterales bacterium | reverse complement strand
CATGGTCATGGTCATGGTCATGGTCATGGTCACGGGTGGCAGTCCGGCGTGAAGGACCTGGCAGGCAACGCGCCGGCGACGAGTCGTACCTGGTCATTCACGACGAAGCGGTAGCTCCTATGGCACTCGGAAACGCGCCGCCAGTTACGCCCGCGGCACGTTGACGAACGTCGTCCTAACAGCAGCACTGCGACGACCGAACACCCTCTGTTCGTACAACGATTGAGCCGGCCGACAACCCGCGGAAATTCGGCTCAACTGATGAGCGACCACTACGAATTGGCATAGATCTGACCGAACTCCCCCCCCTCTGAGTTCGATGCGCCATATTGGCTTCGAAGGACCACCCACTATATGGCTATTCGAATCGATCGTCACCCAACCACCATTCGGATCGGATCTAATTACAGACTCGCGTGATGTCCGGTCAGCAGACGTCAGAAGGCGTTGATCCGAGTCGTTAGGTCGCACGCAGGTAAGGAACGCATGGGAGTCAAGGAATACAGAGAAGAAGGCGAGCGCGATGCGCGAACGGTCGACGTGCCGCTGAACGGCCGGATCGCTCTGAAGCCGACGGCGACGGAGGAGAGACCGCAACTGGCGAGCGGCGAGGCAGTCTTCGAAGTCCACGATCTCCGCGGGACCACGCCCGCGCCGTTTCCTGCGGTCGCTGAGACCGCGCCGTCGGCGTACCTGCGCTCGAGTCGTCGTCTCAAGGCTTGGGGGGTTCTGCAGGGCCCTACGAGCGCCCGCATGAAGCTCCTCTTCGACTACGGGCTGCTCACACTCGCGACCGCCATCGCCGCCGTGTGGTTCGTCGAACCCCACGTGACCTCGCTTGACGCCTTCCTGATCGCGTTCTTCCCGCCGTCCGTGACGTTCGCTCTCGCGATCAAGGGGGCTTATCACGACAATCTGCGAGCTGTTGCGCTCGACAAGATCGGGCACGTGGTGACGGGGTGCTCGATCAGCGCATTCGCCGTTCTCGGCTTACACCAGGTGCTGGTGAACAGCTCCGCGGCAGGCCCGCGTGTTCTCAGTGCCTGGGCGTTGGCCACTGCCCTTCTTGTCTTCACGACCGGACTCACCGCGATCGCGCAGCGCCGAGTCCGAGCGAGCGGTCGGGGCACCTCGACACTGATCCTCGGCGCCGGGCAAGTAGGCACGCAGGTTTGGCGGCGACTCAACAGCCATCCCGAATACGGCCTGCGTCCGATCGGCTTCCTCGACATCGAGCGGCCGGGCGAGGAACACACCGTGCCCGGCATGTCGTTCCTGGGCACCTTCCTCGATCTCGAGAAGGTCGTCCTCTCCCATCAGATCGAGCACGCGATCCTCGCCTTCTCGACCATGCGCGATCGCGACACGGTGCAGCTGATCAAGAGGTGCGAGGCGCTCGGCGTGAGTGTGTCGGTCATCCCTCGCTTCTTCGAGGTGGTCAACGGTCGCGCCAGGTTCGAGTTCTTGGGCGGCATCCCCTTGGTTCGCACCCAGCCAGTGGTTTCCAGTGGTTGGCGTTACTACCTCAAGCACTTCCTCGATCGCTTGATCGCAGCGTTCCTGGTACTCGCTGCAGCGCCGCTCTTCGTCGCACTCGCCATCGCGGTCAAGCTCAGCTCGCCCGGACCCGTCCTCTTCTCGCAGCGACGGATCGGTCGGGACGGCCGCGAGTTCGACCTCTTGAAGTTTCGATCCATGGGAGTGGCTCCGCCTGACGACTGGCCGAGCTTCCGTCCAGCGGCGGTAATCGCACCAGGCGGCGTGGAGGGTGTCGACCGACGGACGCGTGTCGGTCGCCTGCTGCGCAGAACGTCACTTGACGAACTGGCTCAGTTGCTAAACGTTCTCCGCGGCGACATGAGCCTTGTGGGTCCCCGTCCCGAGCGCCCCGAGTTTGTGCTGCTCTTCCGCGAGCAGATGCCGCGATACCAGGATCGGCTTCGCGTAAAGGCCGGTATGACGGGTTGGGCCCAGGTTCACGGTCTGCGTGGCCAGACTTCGGTTACCGACCGCCTCGAATGGGACAACCACTACATCGAGAACTGGTCCCTCGCCCTGGACCTCAAGATTCTCATGTTGACGGTGCTCGCCGTGCTCAAGCCGCAGGAGGATTGAGGCGTGCTGAGGGCCCAAGTGAAGGTCGGCGGACCAACGGCGCTAGTGGAGGAGCCGCTCGACAGACGCGTCGTCGCAAGCGTCCTTGTCCCTGTTCTCAACGAGGAGCGGCACATCGGCGACGCCGTGACGGCGATGCGCCGGCAGCGCTTCGACGGGGAACTCGAATTCATCTTTGTCGACGGCCGGTCGACCGATCGGACGCGTCAGCTACTGACCGAGCTACAGAAAGAGGACGATCGCGTCCGGATCCTCGACAACCCTACAGGCCGCACACCAGCCGCCCTCAATATCGCGCTCCGTGAGGCCCGGGGCGACTTCATCGTCCGCATGGACGCCCATACTCTGTACCCGCCGGATTACGTCGCGCGCGGCGTCGAGCGTCTCCAGCGCGGAGACGCCGACTGGGTGTCGGGTTTCCAAGTCCCCGTCGCGGTGGAGGCGGGTTCGCGTCGCACTGTGCTGGCTCTCGGCACGTGGCTCGGTCGAGGCGGATCCCAGAAGTGGAGCTCGCGCGTCGCCGATGGATCCGTTCCGACGGGCGAGGAGATTGAACTCGACACGGGCGTCTTCGCCGGTATCTGGCGTCGGGAGACGTT
>JACCYI010000141.1 GCA_013696535.1 Solirubrobacterales bacterium | reverse complement strand
CAGGTCCCCCGTTCGAATCGGGCGGGGGCGTCCAATACTTCGCCGCAGAACAGTAGTTTTGGTCTTGGTCGTTTAGCTAGCGCTTACGACTATGTTCACCCATATGCTCCGGTTCTTCGGCCCGTGGCGCAGTCATCTGGCTCGGCGAGGAGGTCGAGCAGGCGAGGCGCGTCGAAGCGGCCTCGGGACCGCCGTCTACGGGCCCGTGAACTAACGCCCCTGCGGCCACGATCTCGTCCCCGCGAAGTCGGTCTCGCGGTCAGCCATTCGCGCAGGGCCAGAGACGGCGCCCCACATCTTCACCACTGAGGAACCACTCGGTAACGAGGGGACGGTCGAGCGCCCGTAGGTTGCGTCTCGCTGTCATCCAGGATCAGATCGGAGCCTCATCGTGCGGCGCGTCGCGCTCGTCCCCTTCCTCGCATTGCTCTCCCTCACGGCAGCGCCGCTCGCGCACGCCGGCACGGAGCGCGGCAAGGCCGCTCCATTGACGCCCGCCGGCTGGCGGGTGCAGCCGGCGGGCGAGGAGATCGGAGTGTCGCAGGCCGTGGCCGGCTTCCAGGGACCCCTGGGCTCCGTGCTGTCGCCCGACGGGTCGCAGTTGCTCTCGGTCAGCAGCGGCGCCGCGCGCATCCAGTCGGTCGACGTCTTCGACCTCGAGGAGCGCATGCGGACGGGCTTCGTGCCCTACGACGCGGCCAAGGGGATCGGGGAGTCGGTCTTCTACGGGATCGTCTACTCCCCCGACGGAAACCGGGCGTGGGCCTCGGGCGGCGGCCAGAACGTCGTGCACGCCTACACCGTCGGCGACGACGGGCAGCTCACAGAGACCGGGGCGATCGCGACGCCGTTCTTCCCGGCCGGGATCGCCTACGCCAACACGCCCAACGGCGATCGCCTCTACGTGGCCAACAACCTCTCGGGCGTGTCCTCCAACGCCGGGGGAAACCCGCCCGGCAACCGCGTCACGGTGATCGACCCTGACGCGGGCGAGGTGGAGGACACGGGCGCGGTGACCAAGACGATCGATCTCGGCGCCGCCTTGCAGCCCCTCGGCGTCACCTTCAGCCGGGACGGGGGCAAGGCGTACGTGACCAACTGGGTCGGCCGGTCGGTCTCGGTCATCGACACCGAGAAGGAGGTCAAGGTGGCCGACATCGTGCTGTCGCCGTCGAACAACCCCCTGCAGGCCGACCATCCGAGCGCGATCACCGAGAACCCCGAGCGCGACGAGGTCTACACCGCCAACGCCAACAGCGACACGGTGTCGGTGATCGACACCACCACGGACGAGCTCGTGGCGACGATCGATGTCGCGCTCGTGCGCGGGGGCCCCAAGGGGGCCAACCCCGACGGCCTGGACGTCAGCCCCGACGGACGCAGGCTGTACGTCGCGCTGGCCGGGGAGAACGCCCTCGCGGTGGTCGACCTCGACGACCGCGAGGTCGAGGGGTTCATCCCGACGTCCTGGTATCCCGCCGACGTGGACGCTACCCCCGACGGCGAGCAGATCGTCGTCACGAACACGAACAACTCCGGTGCGGGCCCCAACGCGTGCGGGGCGCTGACGCCGAAGACGGGCTGCCCGGCCAAGGATCCGGCGATCGACGCCCCCACCCGTGAGACGCCCGACTCCCAGTACTCCGGCTCGATGATCAAGGGCTCCGTCTCGATCATCGACGTCCCAAAGAGCCGTGGCGAGCTCGTCTCGCAGACCAAGCGCGTGCAGCGCAACAACCAGGCGACCGGGCGCGACCGCAAGAAGCCCAAGGCGCTCAACGCGATCAAGCACGTCATCTACGTGATCAAGGAGAACCGGACCTACGACCACGTGTTCGGGGATCTTCCGAAGGGCAACGGCGACCCGTCGCTGAACCTCTTCGGCGACGAGTCGGCCCCCAACCACCGCGCGCTGGCCCGCCGCTTCACGCTGATCGACAACTTCTACGCCGACGCCGAGGTGTCCCCCGACGGCCACAACTGGGCGACCCAGGCCAACTCGACCGACTACACCGACAAGACCTGGCCGATCACTTACTCGCCGCGACCCCGCGGCGGGCAGCGCTCCTACGACTTCGAGAACGTGCCGCTCAACCAGCAGTTCGCCACCGAGCCGCTCGCCTCCGATCCCTCCGTCCCGCGCTCGGCCGCCGCCCAGGCCGGCGGCTACCTGTGGGACAACGCCTTCGCGCAAGGCGTGAGCTATCGCAGCTACGGCGAGTACACGCGCTTCCCGGGCGACTGCACCCAGCCGCCCGACAAACGCGACAACGAGTCCGATACCACCCACCTCAACGACGCGCGCTTCGGTGACCACACGGTCCACCGCTACCCCGGGTACAACACCAGCTGCTCCGAC
>JACCYI010000093.1 GCA_013696535.1 Solirubrobacterales bacterium | reverse complement strand
CGGTCGCACTCCGCGAACTACGCAATCTGATTCAGTCGACCGCGCCCGTCTCCGACGAGCCCGCGGTCACCTGAGGAATTACGGATCACACGCGACCAACCCGCGGCTCGGCGGTGATGGGACTCGCCGGTTCCTGCAGGCTCCGAGCCGGAGCACGAGCGTCCCTCCACTTCCAAGAGCCCGAGCGCGGACCGCTGCTGCCCAACTCTGATGTCTGGCTGGGCGCCGGCGACCGGCGGCGACCAGCCGCATCGACAGGTGCAACGGCGCTCATGACCGCTCCTCGCTGTGTACCACGAGCTTGCTGAGATTCCCTAGAGCAATAGCGTTCCACACGCGTGAAGCCGTTGAAGGCGCAGTCCTGGTCTCGGCGGCGACTCTTCGGGTCCCGTGGCCGACGCCCGGACCGGCGTCGCACTCGGCCAGCGACGTCGACGCGTATACGACACGTATATCTCGTCGGCCTCGCTAGGTGCAGAGCGGGTACGAGTCTGCATCAGAACCCCGCGCTGAGCAGGTTTTTCGCGGCGTCACGAGTTGCCGCAACCCTTCCCCATTCGTCCATGGTAAGGAAGGGGTCGCCGGTTCGAGTCCGGCAGAGGGCTTACAACGAAAGGGCCGTAAAAGCGGCCCTTTTTTGTGGCAGACGAGGTGGCCGTTAAGTCTTCACGTCGCTCTCTGGGTCCTCTGCGGGTCCAAGAGGTTGTTCCGCGCCGCCCGGATCGCCTCGTCAGCCGTAACGCGCGGAACGGATTCGAGCTGGGCGATCACGCCCGCGTAGTGCTTTGACAGGACGCCGATGGAATGGCCGGTTTGCTCGGCCACGTAGGTCACGGGACGGCCTTCATAGAGCAGCAGCGACGCGAAGGATCCGCGGAGGCGGTACGGACGGAGATCGCCGGTCACTCCTGCCGCAAGCGCCGCGGGCTTGTAGACCCGCGTGCGCCAGTTGCGCCAGTCGCTCTCGGTCCACGCGCGACCGCTCGAGCGCGGAACGACCAGGCCCGACCGGACCCCGGATGCCAGTAGCCACGCCTGAAGGTCGGCCCGAACCACCGGCAGCAGATCCACGTCACGGTCATGGTTCGCGACCTTGCGCGCCGGCACCCAGAGCCGGGTGCCATTGACATGCTCGACTTGGGCGTTAATCGCTTCCTCGGGGCGCAACCCGACGTAGGCCAGCAGTGTCAGGACCATGGCGTCGTACGGCTCGAGCGTCAACCGCATGGCTTCGACCGTTTCTGGCGCGAGCGGCACCGCGCGACCGACGCCTGATTGGCGAGGCTTGTCGACTTCGCGGACGGGGTTGGCGCTCACCTTCCCGCGAACCACGGCGCGCTTGAAGACGCCTTGGAGGAACCCTAAGGCCTTGACGATCGTCGGGTCGCCGACGCCGGCCGCATGGAGCTCCACGCGCACGTCTTCGACCACAGAGGGCGTCACGTCGCGCAATGCCATCGCGCCTATCCGCGATCGTAGGTGGCGTTCCCAAACGCCGGCGTAGGCGATGCGCGTCCGCTCGGACAGGTTCGGGATCGCGTAGACGCGCCAGTACTCTTCGACGAATTCGGCGAGCGTCATCAGGCCGGCGCCGGGGTCGACACCGCCCATCGACAGGCGGCGCTCCGTTGCCTTCGCGAAGGCTTCGGCATCAGACTTGCGCTCAAAGCTGCGACGCGGACGCTTGTCCCTCTCGCGCCAGCGAACCGTCCACGCGCCCGTCGCGGGTCGCCTGATCACCTGAACCCTCACCAGAGCACCGTCGCGCTCAGAACACGGCTCGCGGGCAACGTCATGTAGCTACACCTCCGTGGTCTTGCCGGGGCGGCGCCGCCCGGGGGTCACGGAAGGTGATCGGTCGGAGTCATGGCTCACCGTGCTCAATCGCTCGGAGTCGGCTGAGCGATCCAGGGCCGCCCAGCGACGTCGGCTGAGTGGAAGCTCGGCCTCTAGGCACAGCTGGAGCTGCGGTCACCAGCACATGAGCATCAATCCATGCGTCGAACCAGTCGCGGCGAATCAGTATGCGTCTGCGGATTTTCGATGCCTTCAATTCGCCTGACGCGATCGCCCGACGCACCACGTCGTACGACAAGCCCGTCTCAACCGAAATCTCGTGCGGCGTCATGAACGCCAATCCGCTCATGTCTGATGTTCCGCGTAGCGTTGAAAAGGGTCATCCTCCGCGCACGAACTCACGGCACAGGGCGAGCCAAGCTCCGGGGAGTGCGCTCGCACCGTCTTGATCGTCTGGTGAGGAGACTCCTCGTCCACGCCCATATGGCGACGCGGCTCGCCGACCCCGTCGCCTGAATCGGCGCCATTTGGCGCGGCGACACTCACCGTCCGAACCGATGGAAGCGCTCAAGGCTTCTTGAGCAAGGTCGTGACGCAATCGATGACGAGGGGCTAGTTTGCACGGCGCTTGCGGTGAACCTGGACCAGCGAGACTGTCTCCGCCGCGGATGAAAATGCGACTTCTCGTCCTCCTGGGCGTCTGCTCGCCAGCCGGCAGCGTCCTCGGCGCTCTGACGAGCGCTCTGGCCTCGCGACGCTTCGGCCGAGACTTGGCCGACGACACGCTGCGGGGCGCCGGGTTGGGCGGGATAGCCGGCGCCGGGCTCGCCTGGGTGCTGTGGCTCTCAGAGCAGGTGGGAGAAGGGTAGAAAGAGACCGGGTGCGCCGCATCCTTGAGTCCTTCGCTGTCGCCGCGGTCATAGTGTTCCTGACAGGACTGGTCCTCAACGCGATCAACGCGCCTGGCGTTGCCGCCTACGTCGGGGTGCTCGTCGCAACTTTCGGGGTCGGTCTTCACGCCCTCGCGCTGCCGCTGCGACGGTCCGTCACCCGGTTGCGCCGGGTGTCGGGATCCGGCGCAACGCCGGCAACTGGCTTCGCTCGAGAACCGTGGCGGTGCCGTGGCCGGCCAGCAAGGTCGTCAGCCGCTCCTCGAGCGGGAGCGTGTCGCTCCCGTCGGGGAGCACGACGACCACCCAGGCCAATGCCTTTCGCGCCGTCATCGCTTCATAGCGCGCCGTCGCGCCGATTGCGCGGTCCGACGTCAGCCCCGCCGTGCTGGTTTCGGCTCGAACCGGCACGCGGACATTGACGAGGACGTCCCGCTTTGCCGGATCTCTCGCTTGCAGCAGTACGTCGGCGGTGACGCGCTGCGGCGGGTGCTGCGCGGTCACCAGCGCGTCCAGATGCAGCTCGTAGCCGGTTCGCTCCGCCAGCAGTTCGCGCAACAC
>JACCYI010000090.1 GCA_013696535.1 Solirubrobacterales bacterium | reverse complement strand
GGTGTACCCCGCCCGCCGGGGCCTTAACGCACAAAGCGCCGCCGCGATCTCAGATCGCGACGGCGCCGACCTCGCCCGAAGCGCGGTCGTCCTCCCATCGGCGAAGCCGACGGGAGGAACTGCGCCGGAGGGGTCCTACGTGCCGAGGTGCGCTACTTGGTGTTGACGGTGATCGTGGCGACGCCGATCACGAGCCCGGCCTTGAGCGCGTCGATCTTGAACGTCTGGTTGAGGAGCTCGGCGGCTTCAGCCTTGAGCTTGACGGTCGTGCCCTGCAGGACGGCGGTGCCGTTGTCCTTAGCCTCCAGCGGGTTGAGCGTGCGCCCGTCGAGGAAGAACAGCGGAGCACTCGGGACGGCTTCCTTGCCGTTGACGGAGACCTTGCCGGTCAGCACGGAGCCGCCCGGATCGACGACGAAGTCCTCGAGCTCGACCTTCGTCTTGCCGGCGGTCAGGGAGAGTCCGGAGCCGTCATGGTCGATAATGCCCTGCACGTACGGGGAGACGCTGCCGGGCTCGTAGTACGTCACGTTGCCGCCCGTGATCGGGAAGATCGCGGCGCCGCCCTTGGTGATCTTGGCGTCGCCGACGGGGCCGGGGGCCACCTTGAGCGAAGTCAGAGCCCGCCTTTAGCAAGGATTAATCGCTGCATATCGTCGACAAACGCATCGACGTCGTCCGGAGAAGTGTCCCACGCCGCCATCCAGCGCACCTCGCCGGTGGCCTCGTTCCATACGTAGAACGGCCAGCGCTCCGTCAGCGCGTCGCTGACTCCCCGCGGGAGGATCGCGAAGACCGCGTTCGCTTCCACCGGTTGGGTCACCGTTACCTGGTGCAATTCGCCCACCGCGGCGGCGAGGCGGGCCGCCATAGCGTTGGCGTGTGCCGCGGAGCGCCGCCACAGGTCGGTCGACAGAAGCGTCTCGAACTGGACGGACAGAAAGCGCATCTTGGACGCGAGCTGCATTGATTGCTTGCGGCGGTATTGAAAACCTGTCCGCAAATCCGGCGCGAGCAGCACGACGGCCTCGGCACCCATGAGCCCGTTCTTGGTTCCCCCGAACGAGACGGCGTCGACGCCGACGTCCGAGGTCAGCGCTGCGAGTGAGACGTCGAGGGCCGCAGCGGCGTTGCACAGGCGCGCGCCGTCGACATGCAGGTACATCCCCTTCTCGTGCGCCCAGTCGGCGAGCGCGGCGGTCGCGTCCGGGGAATAGACGGTGCCGAGTTCTGAGCTCTGCGCGATCGAGACGACACGCGGCTGGACTGCATGCTGGTCGCCGAAGCGGATCGCCAACGGCTCCAGCCGCTCGGGCGTGAGGCGGCCGTCTGGCGTCGGGAGGGTCAGGAGCTTGCGCCCGGCGCGCTCGGGGGCCCCGCACTCATCGGCGTGAAGGTGTGCCGAGTCGGCGCAGAGCACTGCCTCCCACGGCTGGGTCATGGCTTCGAGGGCCAGGACGTTGGACGCCGTGCCGTTGAAGACGATGAACGCCTCGGCACCGGCGCCGAAGTGGGCGCGGAAGGCATCGCGGGCATCCGCGCTCCAGGGATCGTCGCCGTAGGCGCGTGCGTGGCCGACGTTGGCGTCGGCCATCGCGGCGAGGACCTCCGGGTGCACGCCGGCGTAGTTGTCGGAGGCGAAGCCGCGCATGGCGGTCAAGGGTGGAGGGCCAGCCGGCGCCCGTTCATCTTCTGAGCGGCGTCGGAGAGCAGCCAGGCGATCGCGTCGGCGAGGTCGCCGGCGAGCGTGAAGGTCTTGTAGGGCTTCTCCGGATCGGCCGCACGCATCGCGTCCGTGAGTATGGCGTTGACGGCCACCACGTTCGCGGTGGCGCCGTGCTCGGCGAGTTCGGCCGCCAGCGCGAAGGTCCAGGCCTCGGCCGCCGCCTTGGCGGCGCCGTAGGCGGCGTTGGTGGCCCCCGGCCGCTGCGCCTGGGGCGAGGAGACGATCACAAGGCGCCCGCTCCCGCCGGCTTTGAGAGGCTCGAGGAAGGCGCGGCTCGTGTGCTGGAGGGTGCGCACGAGAGCGTCCTGGAGGAACTTCCAGTCGGCCAGGTCGGCCTCGCCGATCGATGCGCCGCCGCGCCATCCGCCGACGAGATGGGCCACGGCGTCCACGCCCCCGAACCGCTCGACCACCCGCGCCGCCCAGGTCCGGGTCGCTGCCTCGTCGAGCAGGTCGACGGTGTCCACCGCGACGCGCCCCGCATCGACCGGCAGCTCGTGAGCCAGTTGCTCGAGCCCGTCGAGGTCACGGCCGGCCAGCGCCAAGGCCCATCCGTCGGCCGCGAGCCGGAGGGCGAGCGCACGCCCGGCGCCGCCCGTCGCGCCCGTGATCACCGCGGTCCTCACGCCGCGACCGCCTGCGCGTCAGCCTCGAGCTTGCGCTTGAGCGACGTATAGAAGATGGACAGCGGGAACTCGTCGTCGAGCACCGAGTCGACGTACGGCCGCGGATCCTCGATGTCTACGAAGTCACGCGTCCCGGCCACCCAAGCGGAGCCCTCGGCGGGAGCCACGTACGAGGCGACGAGGTCGTGCGCGGCACACCAGTGACGCAACTTGGATCGGTCGATACCCGTACGGTAGAGCTCCACGACGGCGTCGCGCAGCCCCGCGACGCCTCGGGCGACCGTGTCCCACTCGATGGTCAGCTCGTTGTCCGTCCAGTGCAGATGGCCGTGGGTGTGAAGGTAGGCGAACAGCAGCTGGCCGCCGAGCCCGTCGTAGTTGCGCCGCCGCGCGCCCGTGATGGGGAACCGGAACAGCCGATCGAACAGGATCGCGTACTGCACGTGACGCCCGAGGGGGAAGCCCTCGTCCTCGAGCTTCATGGCCTCGCCGAACGCCGTGAGGTCGCAGCGCAGCTCTTCGAGCCCGTACATCCAGTAGGGCGCCCGCTGGCGGATCATGAAGGGGTCAAACGGAAGGTCCCCGCGCGAGTGGGCGCGGTCGTGGATGAGATCCCACAGGACGAACGCGTCCTCCGAGAGCAGAGGGCTGGACATCAGCGCAGCGGCGTCGGGCGGCAGGTTGAGGCGGAGGACCTCGGCGGCGCTTCGCAGGGTGCGGCGCAGCCGGGCGCCCTCGCGGTCGCAGAAGATGGCGCCGAAGTGGTTGACCGCCTTCTCGGCGACCGTGACGGTCTCCGGGAAGAGCACCGCCGACTCGGAGTCATAGCCGCTCGTGTGATCGACGAAGGTGACCGGGACGAACTTCGGATTGTCAAAGCGCGCACCCTCGAGTCCGGCGAGCCACGCAGGCCACGGCACCCGGACGATGAGCGCCTCGAAGACCTTCTCGGCCGGCCCGTTCTGCTTGTACATGGGGAAGAGGACGAGGTGCTCGATCCCGTCGGTGCGCTGTCGGTCGGGCCGGAAGGCCTCGAGCGAGCGCGAGAAGTCCGGCCTCCCGTAGCCGGCGTCTCGCCACGCCCATAGGTCTCCGATCACCGCGGCGAGATACCCCGACTGATGGGGGAAATGGACGGCCATGCCGGCGACGCTCGCCGCGATCGCCTCGATGTGGGTGTCGAGCTCTGAGCCCTCGTGCCGGCCGAGATCCACGGAGCCATCGGCTTCCTGGCGGGCGCGCAGCGCTTCGACTTCGGCCTTCAGCGCGATCCAGAAGCCGTCGGCCGCAGCGGCGGAGGGGACTTTGCCGTCGCCCTTGGAGAAGGCGTTGCCGGCCGCCCAGTAGACGAGGTTGAGCCACAGGTCGGTGTGCCCAAGGTCGCCCAGGCAGTCGTCGCCGAACAGGTCGGAGTCGGCCAGCACGGCAACGCGGCCGGCGCCGTGGTCTGTGACCGCCGCGAGCGGGGCGCGGGGAGAGGACGCGGCGGCCGACGCGCGGGCCAGTACGCGGGCGTCCTCACGGTCCGCCGTGATCGTGCCCGTCCTGTAGAAGCACGCCGAGTCGACGCGCGCGAGCAGGTCGCCCGCCATCCCTCGCGCACCCCGCTCGAGCTCTCCGAGCACCCAGCTCGGTGCGGCCAGCGAGTGCCCGTAGTCCTGCACCGTGTCGTGCTCGATGCGCAGACCGAATCGCTCGAGAAGCTCGTTGGAGTTGTTGCCGTACTTGTCCTGCTCCGTCTCGCCGAGGACGATCAGCCCACCACCGGCGAGCACCCACTCCTCGAGGCTGTCGATCTCGGCTCCGCTCAGACGAGAGACCCCTCCGGGCACGGTCCGCTCCCACGCAGGATCGGAGGGATGGGCGATCACGAGCACGTCGGCGCCCTGGAGACTGGCGACGTCCAGAGGGCCGTCCGTGTGCGCTGCGACGCTGAACTCCCGGGCGGTCAGCAACGCGGCGGCGCGGGCGTAGGAGGCGTCCTCCGGATGAGCCGGCTGCATCGCCTTGGCGACCTCGGGCCGGATCGTCCAGGCCTCGCGATGGGACTCGTCGAAGACGACGTGGGCCAGCGTGCGGGGCTCGAGGGGGCTCATGGGAAGACTTCCTGTCTGACGGCGATCGGCGGCACTGAGAACCGTACGGGCGTTGGAAGGCCCGGTCCATGCCGGATCGGCGCGTCGTGGCGTCAGAATCCGTCGTATGGACGCCATCAACCGACGGATCCTTGCGTTGTTGTCCGAGGACGGTCGCCGCTCCTTCGAAGAGATCGGCCGACAGGTCTCTCTGTCGGCACCCGCCGTGAAGCGCCGGGTCGATGCCCTACGCGCCTCGGGGACGCTGCGCGGGTTCACCGCCGTGATCGACCATGCGGCGCTCGGCTCCCGCACCGAAGCGCTAATCGAGCTCTTCTATGCGCCGGGAACCCTGCTGACGGCGGTCAAGACCTCCCTCGCCCGGCATCCCGAGGTGGTCGAGGCCTGGAGCGTGACCGGGGAAGCCGACGCGATCGCGCGGATCCGAACGGGCGACAACGCAGATCTCGAGCGGATCATCATGGAGCTCCAACGGGAAGGCACCGTCGTGCGCACCCGCTCGCACCTCATCATGAGTCGCCTGATCTCCACGCCTGCGGCGATCGCCTAGGGCTGCGCTCCCCGGTGCCCCACGGCTCGGGCGCCGGCGTCAACCGCGACTCGGAGCGCGTGCTCGATCGGAGCGTCGCTGGCGAACGCCGCCGCAAGGGCGCCCGCGAAGGCGTCGCCTGCACCGGTGGAATCCACCACCGTGACCTCCGGAGGGCGGATCGCCAGCTGGCGGCTCGCGTCTACGT
>JACCYI010000066.1 GCA_013696535.1 Solirubrobacterales bacterium | reverse complement strand
GGTCATCACGGATGACGTCGGGCTGACGCTCGAGCACGTCAAGCCGGAGTCCTTCGGGCGCTGCCGACGAGTGATCGCCACCGAAGAGTTCACGACGTTCATCGACGGCGCTGGCGACGAGGAGCGCGTCCGCAACCGCCTTGACCAGATCCGGGTCGAGATCGAGCGCGGTGTCCAGGAACGCGACCGCGAGATCGCCGCCGAGCGCCTCGCGAAGCTGTCGAGTCGTCTGGCCGTCATCCGGGTCGGCGGAGCGACCGATGTGGAGCTCAAAGAGCGAGTGATGCGGACCGAGGGTGCGCTGGCCGCCACCAGGGCGGCAGTGTCAGAAGGGATCGTGGCGGGCGGCGGAGCCGCGCTGCTGCGGGCCGAGCGGGCGCTCGAGGACCACGGCCTCGAGGGTGACTACGCGGTCGGGGCCGAGATCGTGCAGCGGGTGCTCAGTGTGCCGCTCTACTGGATCACCACGAACGCCGGTTACGACGGGCAGGCGACGATCGACCAGGTGCGTGAGATGGGAGAGGCCGAGGGCCTCAACGCGCTCACGGGAGAGTTCGGCGACCTCTTCGAGGACGGTGTGATCGACCCCGTGCGGGTCACGCGTCTGGCGCTTCAGCATGCTGCGTCGGTCGCGGCATTGCTGCTGACCACGGAGGCCGTCGTGGCGGAGGAGCTGCCGGCGCAGCCCGGCGCGATTCTGGCCCCCGGATTCGGCGACCTTGCCGAAGGCCTCGCGCGGCCATCGTCGCCCGTGTAGGGCGGGGCCGACTCAGGCAGCGTGCGGGTCGTAGGCCATCGGATCGTACGGCAGGTCTGGGTGCTCGCCGGGATGAGAGAGGTCGTAGGTGCGCAGCCGTCCCTCGGCTTGGTCGAAGGCGACGGCCCGCTTCAGGCTGAACGGCCGCGCCGCCTCGCCTCCCTCGAGCAGCTCGGCCAGGCGCTTTGAGACGTAGCCCATAGCGCTCATCGTCCGCACACGGCTGGCGAACAGCTCCTGGCCGACGAACAGCGCGTTGTCGCGCAGAGCTTCGGCCAGCGAATCGGGAACGTCCTCCAGGGTCCCCGCTTCATCCTTCGCCCACGAGGCGAGCTCGTAGGTGCTCCGGTCGACGATCGCGACACGCGTATAGAAGCCGTAGAAGACCTGATGCAGAGCATCGGCCTGCTCGTCCTCGGGAACATCGTCGATGTAGGCCTTCAGGCTGTCGACCAGCGAGGGGATGGCCGCAGTGGCTTGAGGATCGGGGGTCATGATCGACCAGCCTCCGCCGCCCCCGTCCTGAGGTCAAGAAAGTCGCTCGTTCTGCAGATCGCCGCCTTCAGCCGCTTCAAGCAGGGACGGCGCGAGAATCGAATCCGCCGCACCGGTGACCCGCAGCCCGACGACCCGACCGTAGTGGTCGAAGTCCAGCACGAGGCCGTCGAGCGCAGGAATCGTGTCGGCCGCCTCCAGCGCATCAAGCGCCACGGAGTCGCGCACTTCCGGCGCGGCCCCGACCACCAAGGCCACATACGCCTGACCCGAGGCCTTCACGCTGACCGCGATCTCCACCATGAGCACAGATGCTCGCAGATCACGCCCCCGTCGGTGAGGCGGCGGACACCCACGTCGCACCAGGTTTCTCCGGCTGGAGTCCCGCCGGCCGGGTTACGCCCCGGGACTTGGGCCGTTCACCGACAGTGCCATGAAGGTGCTGTTCCGGCTGAGCCTGTAGTCACCGAATGGTTCGCACGGCCTGAATCCTGCGCTCGCGTACAGCGACCGCGCTGGAGCGAACGCGGGCATGGCGCCCGTCTCGAGGCTCACTCGCTGGAAGCGACGTTGGCGGGCGAAGTAGATGAGATGATCGAGCATCGCTCGACCTATTCCGCGACCTCGCGCCCCTTGGGCGGTGTGCATCGACTTGAGCTCCGCATGGCTTTCATCAAGCCGTTTGAGCGCTGCCACCCCGAGAAGCTCATCTCCGAGGCGAAAGCTGAAGAACGTAACGGCAGGATCGAGGAGCGCGTCCACGTCAAGAGCATGGACGTCCTCAGGCGGGCTGTGCGAGTTGGCGAACGCGAGATGGCGCTCGAGCAACGCGCGGACGTCGGGGGCTCGCGGGTCGTCAATCGAGATCCTGCCTTGTGCTTCCCCTCGCACTGTCGTGGGCATCAATCCGGCGGGTCGAGTTCGTTGCTGCGCCGGTGGAAGAACGCTCCGAAGGCGCCGGCCAGCACCGCGACGGCCGATATCGCGTAAGCCTGCAAGAAGACGTCGAGCACCCTCGCCGGCGTCGAGATCGGGTTCGGGAGCTGGGAGGAGATCGTCAGCAGCTGCGTGCTCGTCCAGAAGAGGGAGTCGCCGAGATTCGTGATCGCGGTGCCGGGCGCTCGTCGCTCGAGAAAGAAGATGGCGACACTCGCCGCGGCGTCCAGCGCCACCGTCGCAACGAACAGAAAGGTGAGCCGCGATCGCAGGTGCCGGTGCGTCGGCGTGACCGCGCGGGCGACCATGACCATCTCGCGGGGTGGGGTTCGGAGTGATTGCCGCACGGACCGAGTATCGCCTATCGAGTCGGCGCAGCGCTCTCCTTCCGAGCGTCGGCTGAAAGCGGTCGCGACCGGTGATCCGTCGCCCGTCCGGATTGATTCAGGCCCCGTTCCAGGCAGACCACGGCTCGCGCTCGAGCGCCGCCACGAACTCGCCGCGATCGTGCACCGGCTCACCGTGAGAGACCAGGACGCGTTCGAAATCGAGTGCGAGCAAGGCGCGCAACGCCGGCAGTGTCCGCTCCTCGTGCCACGGCGTCGCCCACGCGCGCAGGACCCCTTCCGGTGCCGTCATCCCATCAGCGAAGACCAGAGCACGTTGCTCGGGGAGGTAGACGGGGGTCTCCAGAGTGCCGCGCCCGTCGTACTGTGCCTCAAGCCCACCGGGAAGCTCATCGCCCGGTTGCACCGGCTGCAACTCGGTGCGCGGCACGTCATCGGGCCAGAACAATCGCGGCCCGTATGCCGCAGCGCCGTACCAGCGGACGAAGAGGTCAACGTCACGCACGTGGTCAGGCTTGAGCACGACGATCGCACTGGGTTTGAACCCGTCGATGCGCGTCCAGACGTCGCGTGCTTCTGGCGGTGGCGCGAGCGGATCGAGCAGAACCGCGATTCCTCGAGATACAACCGCGAACGACGCGACGTCCGGCTCCCAATCCGAGCCCTCTCGCCACTCGGGGTGGGGCTGCCGCCACAGCCATAAGCCCGGCGCCACGTCTCGCATCTGGACTGTCACGGCCGGCGAGCATACAGACGCGACGAGCGTCGCTCAGTCGGGACGTGTGCCACGACGAGATCGATGGGCCACCAATGGAGACGACGACGGCGTGGGTCATGGATGACCGAAGATGGGCGCCTACCCGAGGTGGCCCGTTACCGGCCGAAGTCTGCGATCCGTGAGCCGTGATCAGCTCCGGCGGAGCTCGAGGAGGATATCGGAGCCGCCTTTGACTTCCTTGTTGCTGAGCACCTTGCCGCTCTGCCAGCGTCCGATGGCGCCAACCACTTCCATGCCGCGGAACCGCAGCAGCGAGCCGCCGATCGCCGCGTAGCCGGTGCAATCGGGCTCGGGGCCGCCACTGAAGGCGCAGCGCGGTCGCTGCCCTTCGGGCGCTTCGCGTGGCGGCGGTGCGTGCCGGCGTAGTCGAGCGAGTCGATCTCGAGCACGTCGCCGGCCTGCGGTGGGCCGGCGGGCGGACGATGGCTGACGGTGCCGTCCGCGGTCGTGTGGGTGAAGGACATCGGCTTGGAGAAGAACCGCAGGGTCTCCGTCTTGCCGGCCGCCTGGCCCGCCGACGGCGACAGGGCGACGATGCAGAGCAGCGCTGCCACGGCGGCGCCGACGATACTTCTGATGGGGTGGATCCGGGTGGTGTTGATCATGGATCGGACGCTATGGACAGCGCCTTCGCCGCACACCAAGGACACCACCGGTTTTCGGGCGAGTGCTATCGAACGCCGGGGCCAGGATCTTCGCTTCTCCGGGCAGCGAGCGCTGCAGTCGCCGCAGGCACGATCCCCAAGGTCACCAGCCGCTGCTGCGCGCCGTCGTGAAGATCGCGCTCGAGCCGCCGTCGCTCGGCGTAGCCGGCCTGGGCGATCCGCGTACGCGAGGACTCAACCTCAGCGAGCTGCAAGCGCAGCTCGACTCGGAGGCGGCCGAGCTCCACGGCCACCGTCGCCGCCTCGAGCACCGCCCCCAGCACGTCGGGCCCGTCGGTGACGGCCGGGTCGTGGAGCAGTACGCCACCTCACGGTGGTCGTGCCCGATCGCCGAGCGAGCACGGCCGTCCTCGGGCAGTGCGTCAAGGAGGCGACCGTGACGATCCGCGTAGGCGCCGGTCTCGGGTAGGCGGAAGACCACTTCGGCGCGCGGGTCGTCGAGTGCGAGCGCGAGCGCCGCGCCCACGTCCTCCGGCTCGCTGTGTCCGTCACGGACATCGTCGAGGAAGTCACGCAAGAGCCGGACCCCCTCGAAGCGCCGGCGCGCGAAGCGCCGAGGCGGCGAACGCCGAGCCGCCCGCCAGCTGCCCCGCGACCAGCGCCGCCACCGCATACGTGCCCGTGAGTAGCGCTGTGAGCGCGACGTAGACCAGCGTGCGGTTGAAGAGACGATCGATCTCGTAGAGGCCGTGCCTCGTCACCGCGACCGCCACCGCGACGGCGAGCCAGGAGTTGACCATCATCAGCACGAGGAGGTCCGGGTGTGAACGCTCCGAAGAGCGGGCTCGCCAGCGAGGTGCCGCCGAGCCACAGCGGCGGCAGCAGCGCGCCATAGGCCAGCCACAGGACCTGGCGGCGGCGCTCCCGGCTCCCGGCGCGATATCGAGCGCGCAGCGCGAGCGCGCCGCCGAACAGCGAGAGCAGCACGCCGAACCAGCAGACCCAGAACACGGGCGCGAGGAAGTCGAAGCTGACCCCGCCAACGAGCGGGTTTGGTACGTCTCCGCGGGGACCTTCCAGCGTCGGCTGGAGTGGCAGCAGGATCACGGCTCCGCCACCCGACGCGAGCGCGAACGCCGCCGCGGGCCGCCAGCGCCTGGACGGCAGCCGCCCGTCGGGGAAGAGGTAGGCGAGCGCGAGCGGCCACGC
>JACCYI010000062.1 GCA_013696535.1 Solirubrobacterales bacterium | reverse complement strand
CGGTCGCCCGGCTGAACGTCACCGAGGAGGCGCACGCGCCCTTCGGCCTTGGAGATCACCTTGTGGGCCACCGCGAGCACGTCGCCGTCGCCGAGCCCGCCCTGGGGCAGTCGAGCGGCGGCGTCGGCGAGCAACGCCGCGAGGTCGTCGCCCGGGCGAACCTCGGGGATGCCGGGCAGCGCTTCGAGCGCGAACGCGGCCACGGCGGGGCTCAGCTCGGGCTGAGCGCCGGAGCGAGTCGTTCGAGGGCCGCCCGCGTGCGCGTGGCGCCCTGTGGGCGAGCTCCGAGAGCGGCTCGAAGGGCGGCCAGGTCACCCGGAGTGTCCACGTCCAAGCTGAGCGAGGGCACCTGGGCGACTCGGACGATGGCGCCCGCGGCGCGGGCGAGGGCGGCGTGTCGGGCGAAGGAGCCGGAGCCGAAGGCCGGGATCACCGCATCGGGCGGACTCAGCAGCAGCGCATTGGTCCCGCTCCCATGGCGGTCGGGCACGATGACCACCTGGGCTGATCGGTGGAGGCTGAGGAGGGTCTCGACTTCGCCGGCGTCGAGCGCCGGGCAATCGCCCGGCACGAGCAGGACGCGCTCGGCTCCATCGGCGACGGCCGCCTCGATGCCGACGTCCGCCGCGAAGGACTGGCCCGCCTCGCGGGGATCAGGCACCACGGACGCGCCCGCCTCGAGCGCCAGCGCATGGACACGGATCTCCGCCGTCACCACCACGATGCCGTGCAACCCGTCGACCGCAGCGAGCGCAGCCAGGACGTCTTCGACCATGGCCTCGGCGAGGACCCGGCGGTCAGGCCCGGCAACCGCGCCGGCGATCCGCTGCTTGGCACGCGCGAACGACTTCACGGGCAGGACGGCGACGGTGCGCATGCAGACAGGATGCTAGGCGGTCAGCTCACGCTCGAGTGGCGTGCGGAACCGCGGGATGAAACGGACGGCGCCGAGCCACTCCTCCAGACTTCCGGCTTCCTGATCGATTGCGGCGCGTGCGCCGGTGCCCGGGTCCTCGAGGAGCCGGAGGGCGATCTCGCCGTCCGAGCGTTGAGCCCAGCCGCCGACGATGCGACCGCCCCACCAGACCGTGGGGCCGGCGTTGCCGTTGCGATCGAACAGCGAGGCCTTGTGCTCGCCGAGGTACCAGCCGCGCTCGGACCAGCCCATCACGGTGGGATCGAGAGCCGGCAGGAGGGCGGCCCAGGGCCCCGGGCTCTCCACGGGCTCGGCGTCGTCGGCGAGCACGAACCCCGTGCCCGTCTCGAGCTCGACCTCCTCGACGTCGAGTGCTGCGAGGACTTTCTTGAGCCGCCCGGCCGGCCAGCCCGTCCACCATTTCAAGTCGGTGAAGGTCCCGGGCCCGAAGGACCGAAGCCACGAGCCGACCAACGTGACCCGGGCCTCCTCGACAGGCATCTCGTCGGGTTCGCCGCCGAGCCAGTCCTCGGTCGGCGCCCACTTGTACAAGGTGCTCGTCCACGAGCCGAGCGGACGCCCTCGCACGATCCGCCCTTCAGCCGCCAGCAGGAAGAGCACGCGTGGCCCCATGCCCTGGAGGGCTTCGTACTTCGTGCCCTCGGCGACCAGGATCCGCTCCCGCATGGCGGGCACGTCCTCGGAGAGCTCGGCCGCCGTGGCCTCGCCACGCGCGCGGAGAGCCGACAGGGCGGCCTCGCCGGTTTCACGCAGCCAGTTCTCGCCGTCGGGCGTGACTGCGGCGGCTTCGAGCATGTCCACCGCCTTGCGCCTCTCGCCCGGGAGGAGTGCTTCGGTGCAAGCGGCCTGCACCACCGGCCGCAGCTCGGTGGGAACCACCCACACCGTGCGCCGCATGCCGAGGATGCGCACCACGGTCCGTTCGCCGTAGAGGGCGTGCTCGATCGCCTCGACGTCCGGTCGCTCGAGCCGACGCCGCATCGCCAGGACCATCGACGCGGGGTCGGTCGAGTGGACGCCCGTGAGACTGCGAGCCACCTCGGCCGGATCTGCGGCCGGCTCGCTGAGGCGATGGCGCGCGCCCAGCCGGTTCCGGCGCTCCTCGGGCGTTACCCGTCGCAACTAGTGTCGCGAGTCGCCCGTCAGCGCCGGCAGCCCATGGCGCTCGCGCAGCTCGTACAAGGTGGTGCGCTCGGCGGCCGGGCGCCCCGCTCGGTGCGCGGCGGCGATCAGGTCCTTGGGCTCGAGGCGCACGCCGTGGTAGGAGCCCGCCATCCGCGAGATCGACTCCTCCATGAGCGTGCCTCCGAGGTCGTTGACGCCCCAGCGCAGCGCCTCTGTGGCCGCGTCGAGCCCCATCTTCACCCAGGACGCCTGCAGGCTCGGCACGCTGCGCCCGAGCGCCAGGCGGAACACGGCGGTGTGCTTGAGGTTCTCCTCGCGCGAGATCTCCTCGACCCCGTGGGTGCGCCCGAGGACGGTGTGGAACGGGATGAACGAGAGCGGGACGAACTCGGTGAAGCCACCCGTGCGAGCTTGCAGCCCGCGGATGACGCGCATGTGCTCCGCGAGCTCCCACGGCTCTTCGATGTGTCCGAACATCACGGTGGCGGTGGAGCGCAGGCCCTCGGCGTGAGAGGCCTCGATGACTTCCACCCAACGTGCCACGGGCAGCTTGTTGGGAGAGATCCGCTCGCGGACGCCGTCGTGGAGCACTTCCGCTGCGGTACCAGGTGTCGAGCCCAGGCCCGCGGCCCGCAGGCGCGCGAAGATCGCGCGCGGCTCAAGCCCGGAGACGTCGCTCATATGCGCGACCTCCATGGGCGAGTACGCGTGCAGATGCAGCTGGGGAGCGAGCTCACGAGCCAGTCGCAGCCAGCTCTCGTAGTCCTGGAGGCTCCAGTCGGGATGGATGCCGGACTGGATGCACAGCTCCGTGGCCCCGAACTCGACCGCCTCCTGGACGCGGCGCGTGAACTCGGCGCGGTCGTGCGAGTAGGCGTCGGGTGAGCGCTTGCCCTGGCCGAAGCCGCAGAAGGCGCAGCCCACGATGCAGACGTTGGACACGTTGACGTTGCGGTTCACGACGAAGGTCACGGTCTCCCCGACCAGGTCGGCGCGCAGGTCGTCCGCAGCGGCGCGCAGATCCTCGATCGCCTCGGGACGGTCTTCGGCGAACAGCGCCGTGAGCTCTTCCGGGGTGAGCTCGTGGCCCTCGTGGCCGCGGGCGATCGCGCCCGCCACGAGGTCTCGCCGGATCGGGCGCTCCTCGCGACGGCCTGAGCCGCGGCGCGGGATGAACGACCAGTACCTCTGGCGGATCGTGTCGAGCACCCCTTGGGCCGTCCACTCCGGATCGATGTACTGCGGGTAGACGCACAGTCGCTCGGTGAGCGAGAAGCCGTCGCCGGCGAGGCGCTTGCGGACCCGGTTGGGAGAGGGAAACGGGTGCTCGGGGGAGATGTGGTCGCCGTTGTTGCTAAGGCCGCCGAGGTCGGTCGCTCCCGCCGCGATCAACTCGGGCCACCAGTCGGCGAGGTTGGGCGGGATCTGGATTCCGACGTCCGGCATCAGGCGCCGCGTCTCGGCCACGAGCCGTTTCATGTCGGCGATCGAAACCGGAGAAGCCCAGGGGGGAAGCGGCAGATGCGGCTGGCTCGCGACTCCGGTGCGCCAGTAGTCTGCAGCTGCGCCTTCGGCGATCTCGGCAGGCTCCTGGCCGTAATAGCTCTGGTGCGGGACGAAATTCTGCAGGATGACCTCCTGCAGGTGCCCGAACTCGGCGTGAACCCCCGCCAGCGTCTCGAGCGCGGCGACGCGCTCTTCCTCGTTCTCGCCGATCCCCACCAGGATCCCGCTCGTGAACGGGATCCGCAGAGCCCCCGCGGCCCGGATGGTGTCGAGCCTGACCGCCGGATGCTTGGTCGGCGAGCCCTGATGGGCGACCAGGTCAGGATTGATCGACTCGAGCATGAGGCCCTGGGAAGCGGTCACCTCGCGCAGCCTCCCGAGATCCTCTCGGCTCAGGACCCCGAGGTTCGTGTGCGGGAGAAGCCCCCGCTCGAGCGCCCGCTCGCAGACCCAGACGACGTAGGCGGTGAAATCGGCGAACCCGAGGGTCGCGAGCAGGTCCCGCACGCCCGGGTGATGATCGGGCGCCTCGCCCGTGAGGACCAGCAGCTCCTTGACCTTGCCGCCCCGCGCCGCTCGGTCGAGGATGCGTTCGACTTCTGTGGGTTCGTGCAGGTGCGGTTTGTGCGTCGCGAACGCGCAGTACTTGCAGTAGGAGCGGCACGTACGCGAGAGCGACAGCGTCACGTTGCGCGAGAAGGTCACCCGGCGGCGCATCTCGCTGCAAGATAACGAGCGCGACCTGCGGGCTGGTGAGAGCCTCGGCGCGGCCGCTCAGCGGCCCGGCCAGGTGGCTGCATAGGCTGTGGTCATGCGCTTCGGCTACAAGGCGTCCGCAGAGCAGTTCGCTCCCGTGGAGCTTCTGGGGTATGCCGCACTCGCAGAGCAGGTGGGCCTGGATTCCGTGGCCATCTCCGACCACTTCCAGCCCTGGCGCCATCACGGCGGCCATGGGCCGGCAGCCCTGTCCTGGCTCGGCGCGGCAGGCCAGCGGACCTCTCAGGTGCAGCTGGGCACCAGCGTGCTGACCCCGACCCTGCGCTACCACCCGTCGGTCATCGCCCAGCACTTCGCGACGCTCGCGTGCATGTCCCCGAACCGGGTCTTCCTCGGCGTGGGCATGGGGGAGGCGCTCAACGAGACGGCTCCCACCGGCTTTGACTGGCCGGGCGGCAAGGAGCGGCGCCGGCGTCTCGCCGAGGC
>JACCYI010000060.1 GCA_013696535.1 Solirubrobacterales bacterium | reverse complement strand
GCCTCCAACCGGGCGAGATGCATTCCGATGCACACATGCGGGCCGCTGGCGAACGCCAGATGCCGGCCGGCGTTGGAGCGCCGCAGGTCGAAGCGGTCAGGATCTTCGAACGTCGCAGGGTCGCGGTTGGCCGCCGTGATCGAGACCCGGACCAGATCGCCGGCCGAGATCTCGGCGCCGGCGATCAGGACGTCCGCCGTCGCGTAGCGATCGATGACCGCGGCCGCGGGTTCGAGTCGGAGTGACTCTTCGACCGCAGCTGGGAGAAGGTCCCGATCAGCTCGAATCAGGGTGAGGGCGTCGGGCGTGGCGAGTAAGTGGGCGATCGCGTTGGCGATCATGCCCTCCATGGTCTCGATGCCGCCGAACAGCACAACCGCGGCGTTGGAGGCGATCTCCTGATCGGTCAACGATGCTTCACCCCCGGCCGCCATGGTCAGAAGTGACCCCTCCGAGCCGACCTGCCGGCCTTCGATCACCGCCTCGCCCAGCGCGCTGACCGCCCGCTGTGCCGCCGGCTCCACCGGGCGGCCTGCGCTGAGGTCCGTCACGGCCGCGACGATGGCGTCATACCACCCGAGGACCCTCTCGGTGATGGCCGGCTCAAGCCCGAGCGTGCGCGTGATGACCGCTGCAGCGAGCGGACCGGCGAAGGCACGACGCAGTTCGGCCTGACCCGCCGGAGCCAGCCCGGCGGCCAGCCGCTCGGCCTCCTCGGCTACCTCGGCGGCCAATCGGCGGCGCACCTCGCCGAGCGCGAACGGGGCGGTGAACCGTCCCCGGTGACGCGCATGTTCGGGGCCGTCGAGCGACAACATGCTCGGCCCGACGACCTGCGCGGTCGTGAAGCGCGGGTCCTCAACCGTGAACCCGAGCGCGTCGCGGGTCACCGCCAGCGCGAGATCACGTCGCGTGACGAGCCAGCCGTTCAGCGACGGAAGCCACGAAACCGGCTCATGCTCGCGGAGCGTCGCGAGCAGCGCGTAGGGGTTGGTCTCGAGCGTGTCCACGGTGACCCGGGCGCCATAGGGGTGGCGCTCGGTGCGCCAAGTGCCGGCTTCGCTCATCGGCGCCACGATGACAGGGAGTCGTCACGTGGAGTGATACGGCCGGATGTGCATGCTTCACTGAGGTTCGATCACCAACCCTCAGCCGAGGAGCGCCACCCAGCATGTCAACCGCCACGGAATCGCTTGAAGCCATCCGGCCGACCGACTTCCTGGGCATCGATCATCTGCTCTCCGACGAGGAGCGCGACATGCGCGATGTCGTCCGAGCCTTCGTACGCGACCGCGTGTTGCCTGACGTCGGCGACTGGTTCGAAGAAGCGCGCATCCCGCTCGAGCTCGCGACCGAGCTCGGCAAGCTCGGAGTGCTCGGCATGCATCTCGAAGGCTATGGCTGCACCGGAGCCAGCGCGACGGCCTACGGACTCGCCTGTCTGGAGCTGGAGGCGGGCGACAGCGGCATCCGCTCGCTCGTCTCCGTGCAGGGATCGCTCGCGATGTTCGCCATCCACCGATGGGGCTCTGAAGACCAGAAGCAGACGTGGCTGCCGCCGATGGCCGCGGGCGAGGCGATCGGCTGCTTCGGGCTCACCGAGCCTGACGCGGGATCAGACCCGGGCGCGATGCGCACGCGCGCGCGCCGCGACGGAGACGACTGGATCCTGCACGGGCAGAAGATGTGGATCACCAACGGGTCAGTCGCTGACATCGCGATCGTCTGGGCGGTCACGGACGAGGGCGTCCGCGGGTTCCTGGTCCCGAAGGACACGAAGGGCTTCACCACTCAGGACATCCACAAGAAGCTGTCGTTGCGCGCTTCGGTGACGTCTGAGCTGCTCCTTGACGACGTACGCCTCCCCGCCGACGCTCTCCTTCCGGAAGCCACCTCCCTCCGGGGGCCGCTCTCGTGCTTGAACGAGGCCCGCTACGGCATCGTGTGGGGCGCCGTCGGTGCTGCCCGGGCGTGCTACGAGGCGGCGCTCGAGTACAGCAAGGAGCGCATCGCCTTCGGCAAGCCGATCGCGTCGTTCCAGCTCCAGCAGCAGAAGCTGGCGATGATGGCGCTCGAAGTCAACCGCGCGACGCTGCTCGCGCTGCACCTCGGTCGCCTCAAGGACGAGGGTCGACTTCGCCCCGAGCACGTCAGCATGGGCAAGCTGGGCAACGTCAACGCGGCTCTGGACGTCGCGAGAAGCGCTCGCCAGGTTCTCGGCGCCAACGGCGTCACGCTCGAGTATCCCGTCAACCGCCACATGAACAACCTCGAGTCGGTCGTCACCTACGAAGGGACCGCGGACGTCCACGCACTGGTGGTCGGAGGCGCCGTCACGGGCATCCAGGCGTTCCGGTAGGGGTCAGGCGCGACCGGCCAGCGGCGGGCCGACGACCTCCATGCCCACCTCGCCGCCGATGGTGCGGAAGGCGCCCGGGTCGACGCGGCCGGCCGGCAGCGCGGCGAAGCGGTCGAAGAACCGCTCCATCCCGGACGGCGTGAAAAGAACCAGGATCCTGGCCTCCTCGTCGCCGATGTTCTGAAAGCAGTGCCGCGTGCCGCGTGGCACGAACACGAACGAGCCGGCGGGTACGCGGGAGATCTCGTCGCCGATCTGGAAGCGGAGGAGGCCTTCGAGCACGTACCACGACTCGTCCTCGTCGGCGTGGATGTGCAGCGGCGGACCCTCACCGGGAGCGATCAGGTTCTCCAACGCGGTCAGGGCACCATTGGTCTCCTCGCCGCGGGCCTTGAAGGTGAGTGGTCCGCCCGCCGGCCCCTGGATGGTGACGCCTTCTCCTGGATGCTTGACGATCGGCGCCGTCTGGGACATGGGTGTTCTCCTCACGCGTTCGGTCGAGCGAGCCTACGCACTGCCGCCCGTCGGCGCGAGGTGGGCGCCGTGTAGGGTCGAGGGAGCCGCACGCAGCGGTCAGGAACTAGCCCAAGGAGACCTCATGGCCTACAAGGTGCCCGACCTTCCCTACGCCTTCAACGCACTCGAGCCGCACATCGACGAGGCGACGATGCGCGTGCACCACGACAAGCACCACCAGGCATACGTCGACAAGGCCAACGCGGCCCTGGCCGGCACAGAGTGGGAGGACGCAAAGCCCGCGGAGCTGCTGACCCGGCTCGACGAGCTGCCCGAGGATCTGCGCGGGCCCGTCCGCAACAACGCCGGCGGGCACTACAACCACTGCATGTTCTGGCGCAGCATGTCGCCGGACGGCGGGGGCGAGCCCACGGGTGAGCTGGGCGAGGCCATCACGGCCGCCTTCGGCTCCTATTCGGACTTCAAGTCCAAGCTCAAGGAGGCCGGCATCGGTCGTTTCGGCTCAGGATGGGCCTGGCTCGTCCACGACGGCTCGGGCCTGGCGATCACCTCGACGGCCAACCAGGACAACCCGGTCTCCGACGGCCAGACTCCGCTGCTCGGAGTGGACGTCTGGGAACACGCCTACTACCTCGGCTATCAGAACCGGCGCCCGGACTACCTCGACGCCTGGTTCAACACGATCGACTGGGAGACCGTCTCCGAGCGCCACGCCGGTATCTGAGGGGTCCGCCGTCGTCAGCGGATCGCGGCGGGTCGCACGGTTGACGCGACCCGCCGGACGCCTTCCTCGAGGAGGGTGGGCGAAGCGCCTCCGAAGGTCATCCGGACGTGTGGAGCCGGCGGCTCTCCGGCGAACCATGGCCGGCCCGGGCTGAGGACCACCCCCACCGCTCCGGCGGCCCGCACGAGCCCGAGGTCGTCTGTCCCAACCGGAAGCCTGACCCAGAGGTGCAGGCCGCCCGTGGCGACTCGGTCGATCCGCGTCTGCGGAAGGTCGCGGGCGATCGCGGCGGCGAGAACGTCGCGCCGGATCCGCAGCGCTCCGACCAGCTCTCGCTTGTGCTTCCGCCAGGCGGGGGAGGCGACCAGGTCGAGCGCGGCGTGCTGGAGGGGGCCGGAGACGAAGAAGTCATCGACCACGCGGACCGCGCGGAGACGGGCGCCCGCGGCGCCGCGCGCAGCGATCGCCGCCACCCGTAAGCCCGGAGCCGCAACCTTGGTCAGTGAGCGCAGGTGCACCACGTGGCCGCCCGGGTCGGCTGCCGCCAGCGGCGGCGGCGCGGGTCCGTCGATCGCCATATCGCGGTGCTCGTCGTCCTCGATCAGGAACGCGCCCGCGCGGGTGACGGCATCGAGCAGGGGTTCGCGCCGCTCAAGAGCCAGCACGGCGCCGTGCGGGTTGGCGAAAGCGGTCTGGGAGTAGACGAGTCGCGCGCCGGTCCGCTCGAGGACGTCGGTGAGCAGGTCGGGTCGGAGGCCGTCTGCGTCCGCGGGGACCGGGACGACGCGGAGGCCGGCGGCGCGGGCGGCCGCGAGGGCGCCGAGGTAGGTGGGGGACTCGACGACCACCGGCTCACCCGGCCGCCCGAGCGCCCGGAATGCCGAGCCCAGCGCGGACTGGCCACCTGAGCAGATCACCACGTCGTGGCCGCGCGTCTGCCCGCCGATCTCGGTGGCGAACCAGTCGCGCAGCTCGGGAAGGCCTTCGACGGGAAGGCGATCCCAGGCCCCGGGGCGCCGCCCGGCGCGACTGAGTGAGAGTGCGAGCGCGGCGGTCGGTTGCAACGCGGGCTCGAGGTAGCCCGTCGAGAGGGGGATCGCGCCGGACGCCGGGAGGGCGAGAAGCTCCTCCAGGCCGCCCGGACGGACCCGCTCACCACCGAGCGCCGGCTCCTGCCAGGAGAGATCTTCGACGTCGGTGACACCGTGGTCCGCGGCCGGAGCGGTCGCGGACCTGATGAAGGTCCCACGTCCCGGCCGGGGGTCGAGCAGTCCTTCTCCCGACAGCTGGGCGATGGCTCGCTGGACGGTCGCAGCCGAAGCCTTGTGCCGATGGGTGAGGGCACGAACCGAGGGCAGCCGGCTCCCGGGAGCGCCCGCGGCGACCAGCGATCTGAGATCCGTCACTATCCGCCCCGCGTTATCCTGAAGCATGTCGACGAAGAGTAACGTTATTGCGACGCAGACGGTAACGCGACGGCCGATCGTCGTCCCGGCCTCCGGTGGGCTGCTTTTGGGCGCGCTCGGGATCCTCGGCTTCTCGTTCTCGCTCCCGGCCACGAAGCTCGCGGTGGAGACCCTCGACCCATGGTTCGTCGCTTTCGGTCGTGCTGTGGTCGCCGGGGTGCTGGCCACGATCGTCCTGGTCGCCGCCCGCGCCGCACGTCCGAACGCCCCGCAGGTGCGCTCACTCCTGATCGTCGCGCTGGGCGTCGTCGTCGGCTTCCCTCTCTTCACCTCCCTGGCACTGCAGACCCGCCCCGCCGGTCAGAGTGCTGTGGTCATCGCCGTCCTGCCTGCCATGACCGCGGTGATGGCCGTCCTGCGTGCCGGCGAGCGGCCGTCGCGGGCGTTCTGGCTGGCTTCGACGGCCGGGCTGGCGGCGGCCCTGGCCTTCGCGTTCACGCGCGGGGCGACGGGGCCGCAGCTTCCCGACCTCTTCCTGCTCTTGGCCGTGGCGCTTTGTGCCCTGGGTTACGCGGAGGGCGGCATGCTCGCCCGGGAGCTGGGCGGCGGCCCGACGATCTGCTGGGCGCTCGTCCTGAGCCTTCCCGTCACCGTTCCCGTCGCGGCGCTCACACTTCCGTCGGACGGGGGCGTGGGTCTCGTTCCCTGGCTGGGTTTCGCCTACGTCTCGCTGATCTCGATGTTCCTCGGCTTCTTCGCCTGGTACGCCGGCCTGGCCCGGGGCGGGGTGGCTCGCGTGGGTCAGATCCAGCTCGCGCAGCCCCTCCTCAGCCTCGTCTGGGCAGCACTCGTGCTCAGCGAGGCGGTTGGACCCGCCGACGCGCTGGTGGCGGTGGCGGTTCTCGGGTGCGTCGTCGCGACGCAGCGCGCCCGCTGACCGCGTCCGATCAGTGCCAGGTCGCGCGCAGCACGCGAAGCCAGTTTCCACGAGCGACCTTGCGGACCGCGTCGGCGTCCAGGCCTTGAGCGCGGAGGACCTCGAAGAGCCGCGGAAGGCCGGCGGCGTCACGCAGATCCCTCGGCATTGTCGCACCGTCGAAGTCCGAGCCGAGCGCCACGTGGTCGATCCCGATGCGATCGGCTATGTGGATGACGTGCGCAGCGATCGCGCTGACCGGCGTGTCGGGATCGTGGCGGCCGTCGGGCCGGACGTCTGAGACGTTGAACGTGACGCCTACGAGGCCGTTCGAGTCGCCTATCGCCCGGAGTTGGTCGTCGGTCAGGTTGCGGGCGGTTGGCGTGATCGCGTGAGCGGCGCTGTGGCTGCACACCAGCGGGGCGTCGGAGATCCGCGCGACGTCGCGGAAGCCGCGCGCGTTGAGGTGCGCGAGGTCGACCGCGATCCCGAGCGAGTTGCAAGCCCTCACCAACCGCCGCCCGGCGGACGTGAGTCCGGGCCCGACGTCAGGGCTCGAGGGGAAGCGGAACGGCACGCCGTGCCCGAAGGAGTTCGGGCGACTCCAGACGAGGCCGAGCGAGAGTAGGCCGGCGGCGTGCAGCAGCTCGAGCCGGTCCTCGAAACCGTCCGGCCCGTCGAGCGGCTCTGCGCCCTCGAGGTGAAGGACGGCGGCGAGCGGCGTCCCTTCGCTACTCAGCGCGGACTCGAGTGCATGCGCGTCGCGGACGACGGCGAGCTCGCCTCCGGACTCGCGCTCGAGCCGGCGGAGGGCGGCCACCATGGCGGTCGCCTCCAGCCATGCGTGCTCGGGCTCGATCGGCTCGATCGGCGGGATCTCCCATCTGTCCTTCCCGGAGACGACGCGGTCCGCGAGCCCGCGTCCGGGCCCGGGAACGAAGATCGCGAACACCCCGCCGCGCAGGCCGCCTGCGCGGGCCCGGCCCAGGTCGACGTGCCCTTTGCGCCCGTGCTTCAGAAACCACCGGCCGCGGCCGGGTCGCTGCCTGATCGCGAGGAGCGCGTCGTTGTGGCCGTCAAAGACAGGTTCCATGTCAACCAAAGGCGGGCCGCGTAGCCGGCTCAGCCCGAGAGCTCGTCGGCGGCCGTGACCGCGTCGAGCTGCTCGCGGGTGGTGCGGCGGATGAGCACGCCGAGCAGCGGGGTGCGGCCGAGTAGGCCTTGCAGACGGGACCGCTGATCGATCGAGCCTACGCCCTCAACCGGAGAATCGTCTTTGAACGCCGACAGGGTCAACCCGCGGTGAGGCCGCTCGCCTACGTCTTCTGGCACTGGCCGGCCGACGGTGTCGACCGGGCGGCGCAATCGACCACCGATCCGCAGCCGTCTGGCGATCTCAGGTCGGGACACGCATCGACCGTCGTGCGGGTCACAATGCGGTTGTGGCTTCCTACTCGGTCAACGAACGCGCCCTGGAGCGTGCCCAGCGGCTCATCGACGCCCGACAATACGTCCTGCAGAGCACTTGGGGAGACGTCCAGCCGCGAGCGGAGGCCGAGAACGAATACCTGGCGTCGCATTCCTGGGACGAATACGCCGAATGGCATCTCGGCCTCACCGACGGGGCGGCGGAGCAGACCAAGGCGAGATTTGCTTTCGTCTACGGGGACTTCCGACGAGTTCATCGGATGGGCTTGATCGCCTGCCAGTACCGGGCGGCGGAGTGGCGTCACAAGGAGGTCGAGCTCGCAGCCCACGATCTTCTGCAGCGGCTGGACCGCTCAAGCGCCTGACTCCCTGCTCGGCCATCCGCTGACGGGCTGAGGCCGCGCCGGACCCGGCTCGCCCCCGCCCTCCGGGCCGCCTCGAGTCCCCGGGATCAAAAGTCGTGCGTCGCTGCCGAAAACAATGGCTATGCAAGCCACGGCTGAGATCACGGTCGGTTTGTCCGAACTGCTCGCCGAGCGCTCCTGCGAGCTGAAGGCGAAGCTGACGGCTGAGGGCTGCTTCATATGGGCGTCCCCTTCCACCACGGCACTCTTGGGCGTCGCACCGGTCGAGCTGCAGGGGCGACCGCTGATCGAACTGGCTCATCCCGACGATCAGGAAGCCGTGGCGCTGGCCCTTCGACAAGCGAGGGGCGGCGATGACGATGTGCAGATTCGTGCCCGACATCGGCACGTGGACGGGACATGGGTCTGGTTCGACGTCGTCTTCCGCCGGACCCCGGGTGAGACCCTCATCCTGCTCGCCAGCGACGTTTCGTCGCACGTCGAGGAGCAGGCGGCTCTGGACCGCATACTCAACGCGATCGACGAGCACGTCTACGTCAACGAGGTGCTCCCGGACGGCACGCGCCGCAACCTCTTCCTCGGTCCGGGTCGGGATCGCCTGCTGGGCGGCGTGCCTGCCGATGGCGATTGGGGACGTGCGTGGGTCGACGCTATCCATCCGGACGATCGCCAGGTGCATCTCGAGCACACTCGGCGCTACCTGAGAGGTGAGCACAGCTCGGTGACCTACCGGCTCCGCGGGCTGGACGGGGTCACCCGCTGGATCGCCGGCGGCGGGCGGCCACGACGGGTGGGAGATCGCATGCTCGTCGACGGCATCGTGCGCGACGTCACCGAGAGCCGCCGTCACGAGGAGCAGCTTCGCGCCGCCTTGGCAGAAGCCGAGCAGGCCAACCAGCAGCTCGAGGCCGCACGCGCCGAAGCTGACCGGCGATCACGTGTCGACGCGCTGACAGGCGTGTTCAACCGGCGCCATTTCGGCATAGCGCTGGCCGCGGAGACCGAGCGGGCCCGCCGAGAGGGCCAGGGCCTCGGCATCGTCCTCCTCGACGTCGACCACTTCAAGCAGGTCAACGATCAATACGGCCACCAGACCGGCGATCGAGTCCTCATCGAGGTCGCCCGCCGCCTCCAGGAAGCCGTGCGGCCCTACGACACGGTCGCTCGGTGGGGCGGTGAGGAGTTCGTCGTCCTGCTGCCGGGGGTCGAGGACGACGGCGAGCTGCGCCTGGCCGCCGAGCAGCTACGCGAGGCGGTGAAGGCGACGCCCATCGTCGACTGCGAGCTGTCCGTAGAGGTGACGGTCTCCGCCGGTGCCGCCCGCGCAGACCTCGACACGCTGGAAACGGTCACGGTCGACCTCGCGGATCGCGCATTGTACGTCGCCAAGCGCACCGGACGCGACCGCGCGTGCCTGGCGGGCGACGTCACCCTGGGCGAGGTGGTCGCCGAGGAGCCGGACGTCGTGCGCATGACCAAGGCGCTCGCGCTGGCCGCAAGCCTCCGGGAGGGGCTGCCGGAGAACCATGGCGCCCAGGTCGCCGCGCTCGCCGAGGCGGTCGGGACCTGGATGGGGCTCGACGCCGACGGGGTCTCGCGCGCTCACATGGCGGGCTGGCTCCACGATCTCGGCAAGATCGCGATTCCCGACGAGGTGCTCAACAAGCCCGGCCCGCTGTCCGAAACGGAGTGGGCGGTCATGCGCACCCACGCGCAGCTCGGCGCGAGCGTGCTGGCCAGGCTTCCCGAGCTTCGCGCGGTGGCCGCCGCCGTGCGCCACCATCATGAGCGCATCGATGGCGGGGGCTATCCCGACGGCCTGCGGGGCGACCAGATCCCGATCGAGGCGCGGATCGTCGCCGCAGCTGACACGTACAACGCGATCATCAGCAAACGCGTGTATGCGCCGGCGCGCTCGATCGAGGAGGCGCTGCGCGAACTTCGCCGGAGCGCCGGGACCCAGCTCGACCCGGACGTCGTCGCGGCGCTCGAAGCCGTCATCGCCGACCGTCGATCGCCGTCGGAGTCCGACGCGCCGGGCGGCGACTTCCAGGTGACGCTCGCGCCGGCAGCGGACTCCGCGCCGCGCGACGTCCGAGCTGATCGCCTTGTCGACCAGCGCGACCACGTCAAGCACGGCTGAGGCTGTCAGCGACGCCTGGCGGCACTCAAGTTCTGGTCCGATCTGCCGGCGAGCAAGGTCTGGCATCCCTCGCCGAGGTTGCGCCGTCATGGCAGGCGACTGTTGCGCTGCGCGGCGCGTTGCTAGGAGACCGGCGTGATCGGCCGGACCTTCCACTCGGGCGAGCCGACCGTGGAGCTCGACGTGACGAGGGCGGACGACTATCTCGAAGCGGTCTGTGAAGTGGTGGCCGAGGTCTGTGTGCCCATCCGTGTCGACGAGACGGTCGTCGGCGCGCTGAACGTCGAGTCGACCCACCGCCCTCGGCGCCCACGCCGTAGTGGAGCTCGAGCGCTGCGCGGGGCTCCTGTCTGAGCGGCTCGCCTCGCTCGGACCGTTCGACGTCCCTCGCGTCCCCGAGCGCTTGCACGGGCGGGTGCTCGCCTTGCGGCCCTCTCCGAGCCTGACGCGGACGAGGCCGCGGCACCCGGACGGTGGGTCTGTGACGCCGCTCGCGAGCGTTTCGCCGGCGTCACCATCTCCCTCGGCGTCGCGGTCGCCGGTCGGACCGAAACCGACACAGAGTTGCTCGCCCGCGCCGACGCGGCGCTCTACGACGCCAAGTCGGCCGGCCGCAATCAGATCATCCTCAGCCCGCCGGGAGACTGAGTCCCCAAAGGCGGTGGCCGACCGGGCCGACCGGCGATATAGCCTTGGGGTGCGGCCTGCGGTCGCCACCCTCGATGCTGCCCCGCGTCCGCCGACCCCTTCCACCCGCCGCCACGCCTCCTGAGCGCGAAGCCCCCGGTGACGGGTTGGGCGAGCGGAGGTGGGACGATCTGCTCGCGGCGGATCGCCGCCATGTGTGGCATCCGTACGGGCCGATGCCGTCGAACGTGCCGGTACTCGGAGTTCAGTCGGCGGAGGGCGTGCGGCTGCGTCTGGCCGACGGGCGCGAACTCGTGGACGCGATGGCCTCGTGGTGGTGCGCCGTGCACGGGTACCGGCATCCCGAGCTCGACGCAGCGGTCGCGGGGCAACTCGGTCAGATGGCGCACGTGATGTTCGGCGGACTCACGCATGAGCCGGCGATCCGTCTCGCCGAGCGCCTGGTCGCGATGACGCCCGCCGGCCTCGAACACGTCTTCTTCGCCGACTCGGGTTCGGTCGCCGTCGAGGTGGCGATCAAGATGGCGCTGCAGGCCGCGGGCGCGACCGGTGGCCCGGCGCGGTCCCGGCTCTTGACCGTGCGCGGCGGCTACCACGGCGACACCCTCGGGGCGATGTCCGTGTGCGACCCGGTCGGCGGCATGCATCGCCTCTTCGCCGGGATGCTCCCCGAGCAGATCTTCGCGCCCCGACCGCCGGACGGCTTCGACGCGCCGCTGGACCCGGCGTGGGCCGCTGAAGTGACGGCGGTGGTCGAGCGTCATGCGGAGGAGATCGCGGCGGTGATAGTTGAGCCCGTGGTTCAGGGCGCCGGAGGGATGCGGTTTCACGCCCCGGCCTGCGTGCGCCTGCTGCGCGAGTTGTGCGATCGCCATGGCCTGCTGCTGATCCTGGACGAGATCGCCACCGGCTTCGGGCGCACTGGAGAGCTGTTCGCGGCCCACCACGCCGGTGTCCGGCCCGACGTCTTGTGCGTGGGCAAGGCGCTGACCGGGGGCTATCTGACGCTTGCGGCGACGCTCTGCACGCCGGCGGTGGCGCAGGCCATCGGAGCCGGCGACGGGGGCGCCCTCATGCACGGCCCGACCTACATGGCGAATCCGCTCGCCTGCGCGGCGGCGCTCGCGTCGACCGGCCTGCTCGCCGGAGGCGCTTGGCGCGCCGACGTCGCCCGCATCGAGGCTGGGCTCGAGGCCGGGCTCTCGTCCTTGCGCGGCCTTCCGGGGGTCGTCGATGTGCGCGTGCTCGGCGCGATCGGCGTCGTTCAGCTCGACGGGCCGGTCGACGTGGCGGCGGCGACACGGGCTTCCGTCGAGCGGGGCGTATGG
>JACCYI010000048.1 GCA_013696535.1 Solirubrobacterales bacterium | reverse complement strand
GAGGAGGGCTGTCACGAGGACGCTGGCGAGGCGGATCGGCCACCGGAGCACTGACGCAAGGATCGTAGGCTCGACGTCGGCTCCGGCGATAAGCGCGGATGGCGAGCGGTGCGAAGACGAAGATCGTCACGCGCGCGAGCGACCACAGCAGCGACCCGGTCACGTAGTAGGAGAGGTCGTGATCAGAGCCGGCCGTCACCGCGTCGCCGCGTAGAAGCCCGCGGCCGGCGTCGACCATGAACGTGAGCGGTTGGACCTCGGCGAACGCCTCGAGCGCCGCGGGCATCGAATCGACCGGGACGAAGGCGCTCGAGGAGGACGTCGAGGCCACGGCGCACGAGCCCGAGGGCGAGGACTTGACCCACCTGCGCGCCCGTCAGGCGGCCGGTGAGATCGCCGACGAGCTCGACCCCGCCTTCGTGCTGCTGCTCCTGCGGTCCGCCGTCGTCTCCGGGGTCGTCTTCCCCGGCGACGTCAAGCGGCTCATGAGCCTTGACCCCTCGTCGCCGGAGTACCTCGACCACATGGGCCGCCAGCTGCCGCTCCTTGTCGCTCGGCTGGCGTAGGGCTCTGTCCGGAGACGAATTCGATCATCTAGGGTGCTGATCGGAAATGACGACCTTCGCTGACCTCGGCCTCTCCGAGGACCTCCTTCACGCCCTGCGAGACGTGGGCTATGAGTCGCCCAGCCCGATTCAGGAGCAGGCCATCCCCGAGCTGCTCCAGGGCAAGGACGTCATCGGCCAAGCGCAGACGGGCACGGGCAAGACCGCCGCCTTCGGCCTGCCGATGATCCAATTCGTCGATCCCTCCGAGCCCGAGGTGCAGGCGCTCGTCCTGACGCCCACGCGCGAGCTGTGCATCCAGGTCACCCAGGCCATCCGCACCTACGCC
The DNA here is from genome assembly GCA_013696535.1 of Solirubrobacterales bacterium. The sequence continues at coordinate 27,048 of JACCYI010000048.1, read as the reverse complement.
GTCCGCAAGGGCGTCGACGTGGTCGCCGTCTTCGGCGGCGCCCCCATCCGCACGCAGCAGGCCCAGCTCAAGCAGGGCGGGCAGATCGTCGTAGGAACCGTCGGGCGCGTGCTCGACCTCATCTCGCGCCACTCGCTCATGCTTCACTCCTGCCGCTACCTCGTGCTCGACGAGGCGGACGAGATGCTCGACCTCGGCTTCCTCGAGGACGTGGAGAAGATCCTCGCGCTGACCCCGGGCGGGCGCCAGACCGCCCTGTTCTCCGCCACCATACCTCCCGAGATCCGAGGGCTGGCCGACCGGCACCTGTATGACCCGGTCACCGTCACGGTCAAGGCAGCGACGCTGACCATCGACACGGTCGAGCAGTTCTACGTCGAGACCAAGGCGGCCGACAAGAACGCGACGCTCGCCGAGGTTCTCGAAGCGGAGAAGCCCGATCAGGCCATCGTCTTCGCCCGCACCAAGATCCGCACGGATCAGCTCTATCGGACGCTGCGCGACAAGGGCATGAACGTCAAGGCGCTGCACGGCGACATGAGCCAGGGCTCGCGTGACGGTGTGATGATCTCGTTCAAGGGCGGGCGGGTGCAGATCCTCGTCGCCACGGACGTCGCAGCCAGGGGCCTGGATATCTCGACGGTGACCCACATCGTCAACTTCGACGTTCCCACCTCCCCCGACGTCTACGTGCACCGGATCGGGCGCACGGGCCGGGTGGGGCGCTCGGGCCGGGCCATCACCTTCGTCGAGCCGCGCCAGAAGCGAGAGCTCGAGGCCATCGAGCGGCACGCCAACACCAAGATCGCCGAGTGGTCCGCGGGCGCCAAGGTGGAGCCTGCCCCCGCGCAGGAGCCGCCCCGCCGTCATCGCAAGCCCCACGACGCCGTCAGCGTCGTCAACGGCAGGGATGGATACCGTAAGTTGATCGCCGGAGGAGGCCGCGCCGCCGGCCTCTCCGCCGCCGACCTCATCCACGCCGTCACCGCCGCCGGCCTCGACGGCGAAGAGGTTCGCAACGTGCGCATCCTCGAGCGTTTTGCTCTGCTCGAAGTGCCCGCGGACCAGGTGCTGCGCATCACGGAGAGCGTGAACGGCACGGACGTCCGCGGCCACACCCTCCGCATCCAAGCCACCAAGAGCTAAGGAATTCCGATGTCCCAGGCGACGTTCAACACCCTGCACGGTCCGATCGTGGTCGAGCTCTTCGACGAGGACGCTCCCAAGACCGTCGAGAACTTCCGCAAGCTGGCGGCCGACGGCTTCTACGACGGCCTGGGCTTCCACCGCGTCATCAAGCAGTTCATGATCCAGGGCGGCTGCCCGCAGGGCACGGGCACGGGCGGCCCGGGCTACACGTTCGAGGACGAGATCAACGACCACAAGATCGTCCGCGGCGCGCTGGCGATGGCCAACGCGGGGCCGAACACGAACGGCTCGCAGTTCTTCATCGTGACCACCGACGCAGCCCCGTGGCTCGACGGCAAGCACACCGTCTTCGGTGAGGTGCGTGAGGGCATGGACGTGGTGGACGCCATCGAGGCGCTCCCCACCGACGGTCGCGATCGTCCCAAGGAGCCGGCCGGCATCGAGAAGGTCAAGCTCGCCGCGGCGTAGCACGTGCGTCGCTGGGTAGTGCGGTGAGCATGAGCCGCGAAGGCAGGGCGATCGTCGTGGGATCCGGGCCGAACGGACTGGCCGCGGCGATCACGCTCGCGGAGGCGGGTCGCGACGTCACGGTGCTCGAGGCCCAGGAGCGCCTCGGCGGCGGCGTGGCCACCGTCGAGCTCACCCTCCCCGGCTTCCACCACGATCTCTTCTCCTCGGTCTACCCCGCCGGGGCGGCGTCGCCGGTGTTCGCCCGGATGCCGCTCGAGCGCCACGGCCTGCGCTGGATCCACCCCGAGATCTGCGTCGCCCACGTGCTGGGCGAAGATCGGGCGGTTGCCCTGCACCGGTCCGTGGACGCCACCGTGGCCAGCCTCGACGCTCAGCATCCCGGCGACGGCGAGCGCTGGCGGGCGTTCACCGGACCCTACCTGCGCAGCTTCGGATCGCTGCGCCGAACGATGTTGTCGGGCTTCCCTCCCGTCCGTGGCCCGCTTGGCATGGTCCGCGGGCTTGGACCGGGCGGCATGCTCGAGTTCGTCAAGCTCGTGCTCATGCCGGCCATGAGCCTGGCGAACGATCTCTTCCAAGGCCAGGGCGCCAAGGCGTGGCTGTACGGCTCCGCGATGCACGGCGACGTCCCGCCGACCGGTGCGGGCTCGGCGATCGCGGCGGCCTATCTGCAACTTCTCGGCCATGCCGTGGGGTGGCCGAGCCCGGAGGGCGGCGCGGGTCGCCTGTCCGGAGCTCTCGCGAGCTACTTGGAGGAGCTCGGGGGTCGGGTGCGCACGAGCGCACCCGTGGTCCGGGTCGTGGTCGAGCGCGACCGGGTGTCCGGAGTGGAGCTCGAGGGCGGCGAGCGCGTCCCGGGCACCCTGGTGATCGCCGACACCACGCCGCGCGGCCTGCTGCGGCTCGCCGGACATGCGTTCCCCGAGGGATATGCGGCTTCTCTGCGCCGCTATCACTACGGTGTCGCGACGGTCAAGGTCGATTGGGCGATGTCCGACGCGATCCCGTGGAGCGCCCCGGATGCGCGCCGAGCCGGAACAGTCCACGTCGGGGGCTCCGATCGTGAGGTGATCCAGGCCGTCGCGGGCACCGGCGACGAAGGGCTGGCCGAGAAGCCGTTCATGCTCACAGGCCAGCAGAGCGTGGCCGACCCTTCGCGTGCGCCGGCAGGACAGCACACCGCGTGGGCCTACACGCACGGGCCCCACGGCATCGACTGGGCCAAGGAAGGTGACCGGCACGTCGAGCGTATGGAAGCCCAGATGGAGCGCTTCGCCCCGGGCTTCCGCGACCGTGTCCTGGCTCGTCACGTGATGATGCCCCGCGACCTCGAGTCCCGGAACGAGAACCTGGTGGAGGGGGACGTCGGCGGCGGCTCGTACACCTTAGATCAGGTCTTCTTCCGTCCTGTGCCGTCCCTGGCGCCCTACCGGACACCGCTGCGCGGGCTGTTCATCGGCAGCGCATCGTCCTTCCCCGGCGGGGCTGTCCACGGCGTCCCGGGTCACGCCGCCGCTCGGCTGGCGCTGGCCGAGGCCCGGGTTCCCGGCCGCGGCTACTAGACCACGAGGTCGGAGACACGGCCCTGCGTACTAGGGTCCGCACGGCACCTGAGACCGAGGAGATCGCATGGCCACCGTTGAACAACACCGCCCTTTCGACGCCTCACCGGGCGTAGGCATCCGGGTGCGCAATCCCGCCACAGGTCAGGTGGTCCGCACCGTCGAAGTCGTGTCCGGAGACGAGGTGCGGGCGATGGTGACCCGCGCGCGCGCGGCCCAGGTGGGCTGGGCGGCCCTGGGCTACGAGGGGCGCGGCCGAGTTCTGCGCCGTGCGCAGAAGTGGGTCACCGACAACGCCGGCCGCCTCACGGACGCCATCGTGTCGGAGACCGGCAAGACGCACGAGGACGCCCAGCTCGCCGAAGTCGCCTACGCGGCCAACGCGTTCGGTTTCTGGGCGAAGCACGCTCCGAAGTACCTGGGCGACGAGAGGGTGCGGTCCGCCAACCCCTTCGTCCTCGGCCGCAGGCTCATCGTCCGATACGAGCCGCTCGGGGTCGTGGGGATCATCGGCCCCTGGAACTATCCGCTGACGAACTCCTTCGGTGACGCCATTCCGGCCCTCGCCGCCGGCAACGCTGTCGTGCTCAAGCCCTCGGAGGTGACACCGCTCACCTCGCTGCTCATGGAGGAGGCCATGCTGGATTGCGGCCTGCCCGAGCACGTCTTCGCGGTCGCCCCCGGCTATGGGGAGACCGGCGAGGCGCTCATCGACGAGGTGGACATGGTCATGTTCACGGGATCGACCGCGACCGGCAAGAAGGTGCTCGCCCGCGCGGCGCAGACCCTGACGCCCGTGTCGCTGGAGCTGGGCGGCAAGGACCCGATGATCGTGCTCTCGGACGCCGATCTCGAGCGCGCCGCCAACGCCGCGGTCTTCTACTCGATGCAGAACGGCGGGCAGACCTGCATCTCGGTGGAGCGGGTCTACGTCGAGGCACCGGTATACGACGAGTTCGTCGACAAGGTGTCCACGAAGGTACGGGCCCTGCGCCAGGGGCCGCCCGCCGGGCCGGGAAGCGTCGACGTCGGTGCGATCACCTCGCCGCCGCAGCTGGACATCGTCTCTCGTCACGTCGAGGAGGCGCGTGCAGCGGGCGCCACGGTGCTCGTCGGCGGGGTGGCGCGCGGGGGTGAGGGCGGCGGTCGCTTCTACGCGCCGACCGTGCTCACCGATGTCGACCATTCGATGACGGCGATGACCGAGGAGACGTTCGGCCCGACGCTTCCGATCATGCGGGTCGCCGACGCTGAAGAGGCCCTGCGACTCGCCAACGATTCGCCCTACGGCCTGGCGGCATCGGTGTGGGGGCGTGACGTCGAGCGGGCGGAGGCGATCGCGCGGCGCGTGGAGACCGGAGCGGTGTGCGTCAACGACGCCCAGCTGAACTACCTCGTGCTCGAGCTTCCCATGGGAGGCTGGAAGACCTCCGGAATGGGATCGCGTCACGGTGCGCAGGGAATCCGCAAGTATACCCGGCAGCAATCGCTGTTGATCACCCGGTTCGCACCCAAGAAGGACGTGCACATGTACCCTTACCGGGCGCGCACGACCCGGATTCTCGGAAGATTGGTCAAGCTGCTCTACGGCCGCGGTCGGCGCCCCTGAGCTCCCTCGGCAGAGCGAGTCGCTGCAAATACTTCGCACCGGGGAGCGTTGCGTGGCCTGACAATGCTCCCGCCCTTCATCTCCATAGCACTCCCAGAGGAGCCAGGTCCAGCGGCAAGGGTGCGCGAAGCACTCCAGGGCGAGCCGGTGGATCTCGTCGACCTGTCGCCTGACGTGGCGATCTGCTGGGGCGGCCCACGGCTGGCGGCGCTCGTCCGAGATCTGCGCCAGCGTCGCGGGGCCCGCCACGTGATCACCGTGCTCGACTCCACGGACGCCACCTCGCTGCGCCGTGCGCTCGAGGCGGGCGCGGATGGCGTGATCGCCGCGGACGACCTCGGCGCCGCGCTTCCCGTCGCGATCCAAGGGGTCATGGTCGGCCTGACGGTGACCCCCCGGCAGGCGCGACATCAGCTTGCGCCACCCGCGCTCTCTCACCGCGAGCGTCAGGTGCTGGCCTACGTGGTCGAGGGCTGCACCAACGCAGAGATCGGCGCCCGGCTGTTCCTGGCGGAGAGCACGGTCAAGAGCCATCTGTCAGGCGCCTTCGCCAAGCTCGGCGTCCGCTCACGACGTGATGCGGTCGCGCTCGTGCTCGACCCGAGAGCCGGCCTGACCACCACGGTCCTGGGCTCCGAGGAGGCCGATCGACCGGTCGGCCCAGGCGAGCGCCGGCGGTTCTCAAGGGTGGACGTCGCCTCCTCGCTGTACTAGGAGCGCCGCCCACCCGCCGCGTTGTCGCTACGCGGCCGCCTTGAGCGCCGTGGGAGCGGAGTTCAGGCGCGTGAGCTCAGAGCGCAGTGCCCGGCGGCCGCGATGCTGGAGGCCGTGGACGGCATCCTCCGAGCGCCCGATCCGCGTGGCGATCTCCTTGGGGGACAGCCCGTAGATGAAGCGCATGACGATCACGTCCCGCTGTTCCTCGGGCAGGGTCTTGAGCGCGTCCTTGAGGTCATGGCCACGCTCCCAGGCCAGGTTGTGGTCCTCGGTTTCCGGCGAGCGCACCTCGGCGACCGGTACCGCTCGCCTGGCCCGCACGTGATCGATGGCGGCGTTGTGCGCCACCCGGAGGATCCATGCCGAGAACGGCACGACACGGGGCTCGTACCGCCCGAGCGCGGAGAGCAGCTTCGCGAAGATCTGCTGCGTGACGTCCTCGGCCTCGTGCTCGTCTCGCACGATGGAGCAGACGTAGCCGTAGAGGTTGTCCGCGTAGCGCAGGTACAGGAACCGCATGGCGTGCTCGTCGCCTTCCTTGGCCCTCGCGACCGCGAGCAGCACGAGGTGCTCGGACTCGGCGGAATGGTCGAGCGCGCGCCGTCGGCGGAACCGTCCCCCGCCGCCTTCACCCTCGATGCGGTCCGCTTCCAGTCGGACTCGGTCTGGCGGACTGCCTACTACGGATAGCTGGTTCATGCGTCAATGCCTCCCCAGGCTCGTGACTAGTTGGCCGCACGCTAGGGGCGAGGCGTCAGCGTGAAATTAGGTCACGGGTTAGCTGAGGATTAACCGTCGTCCGCTGGACGGATGTGTGAGTCCGCGTTCGGACTAGTCGACTCCGGGTGACCGCACTTAATCACCCGCGGCGTGCGTTCTGGTCCCTGCGATGTCGAGCACCATCAACAGCGGCCAGGGCGTCCGTCCGCGTGCGGCTGACCTCGGCTATCGCCAGCCCGTCCCGTACCGTGCCGTCTTCGAATGTCTGCCTTCCGGCATCCTGGTGATCGACGCCCATGGGCGGGTCACCGGGGCCAACTCCTGCGCGCACAGGCTGCTCGGCGACGCGCTTGACCACGAACGATTGCGATGCTGCCATCTGCTCGGATGCCGCCGCGCGGGGACACCACTCGCAGATCACTGCGTCACGGAGTTGGCTCTCGGCCGGTCTGAGGCGTTGCCCGAGATCCGCGTCGAAGTACCGAGCTCTGACGGTTCCGGGTCAAGCGTCTGGGTGACGGCCAAGCGCATCGCGGAGAAGGAGCCGGCGGTCATCCTCCAGCTCCGCCCGGGCGTGGTCGGCGACCGGCGCCGGCGCACCGAGCCACATTGGATGATGGGGCGGCAGCTCCGGGTCTACACGCTCGGGCGCACGCGCCTCGAGAGCGGCGAGGGGCCACTCGCCGGCGAGTGGCTCTCGCATCGCCCCGGCGAGGTTCTGAAGTACCTGATCTGCGAGCGCTCGCGGGTAGTGCCGATCGAAGAGCTCCTCGAGACCCTGTGGCAGAGCGGACGAGCCGCGCCGACCAACGTCCGTCAGGCCGTTCACACGCTGCGAGACCGGCTCGAGCCCAAGCGAGCGAAGCACGGCCAGTCGTCGTTCGTCAGCGTGCGCCGTGGCGGTTACGAGCTCGAGCTCGCCAACATCTGGTTCGACGCGGACGACTTCGAGGTCAGCGCCCGAATGGGCCTCGCCTCGATGCAGGCCGGTGACGCAGAGGCGGCCGAGCCGGCCCTCACGCGGGCTTCCGCCCTGTACAGGGGCGACTTCCTGGCCGACGAGCCGTACGCGGAGTGGGCGTTCGCCGAACGCGACCGCCTGCGCGACCTCGCGTCCAAGGTCCTCCGGGCGCTCGCGGAGCTCAAGCTGGCCACGAACGACCTCGACCTCGCCTCCGACCACCTCCAGCGGCTGGCCGAGCTCGAGCCCTACGACCTCGACGCCCAGCGCGAGCTCTTGGCGCTCATGATGCGGCGCGGACGCCACGCGGAGGCTCACCGTCGCTACGAGATCGTGCGCCGGCGGTATCGGCGGGCGTTCGGCGAGGACCCGGACCTCGCTCTCGCCGGTTTGAGCGGCAAGGGCTGAAACCGCGCAAGTTCCGCCCGGTTCTCCGGCGGTCGCCGGTATCTGGCCCGAGGCCGACAGAACGCCCTCGGCTGCACCGTTGCCTGATGACATGACTCGCGCACTCATCGTGGTCGAAGAGCGGCTCGGCCCACCGCAAGCCTCGAGTTGGGCTCCGCGCGGAGCCCCGCTCGCCTGCGTGGCCAATCGACCTCTGATCGCTCATGTCATGCGGTCTCTGCGGGACGCCGGCGCCGACGGCGTCGTCGTGGTGGCCGATCACCCGAGCGCGTCACAGCTGCGTCACGCGCTGGGTCTCGAGGACGAGAAGCTGGCTGACGTCGACTGGGTGGAGCTCGACGCTCCCGTCGGTCTGGTGGCCGGGATACGCGCGGCGGGCGGTGTGCTGGCCGGCGAGCGGTTCCTCCTGCACCGCCCCGATGGGCTCTTGATGCACAACCGCGCGACCTTGCGCCGGGCGCTGGCCGACCGCGACAGCAACGCGACGCTGTTCTTTCGCACGAGACGGGCGGCCGACCCGGTCGCGCTCCACTCGGTGGGCGCGGCGTCCCGACTCGGCGTCGAGCCCGAAGGTGACGTCGTGATGCTGGACGGGATCTACGCATTCGCACCAGCCCTCTTCGACGCCCTGCGCGAGCTCGAGCCGGGATCAGAGGGGACGGGTGCGCTCCTCGAGGCGATCGAGTGGCTCGATCAGTCGCCCGCCGGCGTTCGAGCCGAACTCCTCGACGGCTGGTGGCAATACTCCAATCACCCCCAATACCTGCTGGACGCCAATCGTCAGATCCTGGACGCGCTCGAGCCGGTGGCGCTCGAGGGCCGGTGGCCGGAGAGCCGGTTCGAAGGGCGGGTGCACGCCGACCCCACGGCGCAGATCCGCGGCGCCTTGATCCGGGGGCCGGTGATCATCGGCGCTGGAGCGAAGGTCGTGGACGCGTACGTGGGTCCCTACACGGCGATCGGGCGCGAGGTCGTCGTGCAGAACGCCGAGGTGGAGAGCTCCATGCTGCTCGCCGGCTCGTCGGTGTGCCATGTCGGCGCGCGGATCGAGGCCAGCATCCTCGGCCGCGGCGCGGCCGTGACGCGCGACTTCCGGCTTCCGCGCGGCATGCGCCTGCTCATGGGCGAGGGCGCCCGGCTCACGCTGAGTTGAGCTACAGGCGCACCGGGTAGGTTGGACCCATGAGCCTCATGACCAAGATCACCCAATTCGCCCGGTCCCCCCAGGGTCGCCAGCTGTCCCAGAAGGCGATGAAGTTCGCGCAGAGCCCAGAAGGTCGGCGCAAGATCGCCGATGCCCGTGGCCGTGTGGCCAAGCGCAAGACCCGCTAGAGCGAAGTACCGAGCAGCCGCTCGAGCGCCGGGATGGAGTCCTCCGCCGACACGTGGCGGAGGGTCACCATTCCGAGCGCCAGGGCCGGTTTGAGGTTCCCGGGCAGGTCGTCGACGAAGACGACCGAGGTCGGCGGGAGGCCGAGCCTCTCGACGGCGAGGTCGTAGATGGCCGGATCCGGCTTGCGCATCCCGACTTCCCCCGAGATGATCGAGACGTCGAAGGTCTCGTCCAGCATCACGCGGTCGTAGAGCCCGAGTCCCCAGGAATTGGAGAGCAGCGCCGTCCGAATCCCGGAGCGCCTGGCGGCTTGGACGGCGCCGATCATCGCGTCGTCCGGGCGCATCCCGGCGAGGAGTCGGTCGATCAGCCCGGCCGGCGCCACCCCGAGATCCCGTCCGAACGCCGTCTCGAAGTCTGCGGCGGCGAGCCGGCCGGCTTCCAGCTCGTGCAGCAGGTTAGGCGAGGCGGAATCAGACAGGAACCGGTCGCGAACGGCGTGGGGCGGGAAGCCCTCGGCGCGGCAGAACGCCTCGAAGGAGGCGAATACGTCGGTGGTGAGGACGCCGCCGAAGTCCACGAGCAGTCCCCGCCGCCGGTTCACGCCCGGATCCTAACGAGGAAGGCCGCAACCTGGATGGGGTTGGGCGGTTTGTGCCTCACGTGCCCCGACCCTTTGTCCTGATCCTCGCGCTCGTCCTGCTCGCACTTCCGGCGTCCGCGTCGGCGTCTCCCGAGCAGGTCATGACCTTCGAGGCCCGCGAGCTGCTCGACGACGCGTCGCGGGACCGCACCCTTGACGAGATCCGGGCCTTCGGGGTGAAGCGGATCCGCGTATTGCTCTACTGGTCGCGCGTCGCTCCGCAGCCGTCGTCGCGGGCCAGGCCGAGGTTCGACGCAGCCCTTCCGGAAGCCTATCCCGCCGCTGGCTGGGCGAAGTACGACAACCTGCTCCAGGCCGCCCGCTCGCGGGGCCTCGAGGTGTACCTGACGATCACGGGGCCCGCCCCGAGATGGGCGACCAAGGCCCGGCGCGCGCGAGACGGCATCACCGACCCGCGGCCGGAGGACTTCAAGGCCTTCGCCACGGCGGTCGGCACCCGCTACGGCGCTCAAGTCGGCCTCTGGTCCATCTGGAACGAGCCCAACCAGCCTCAATTCCTACGTCCGCAGTTCCGCGACGGAAAGGCCGCCTCGCCTGGCCTGTACCGCAAGCTCTACCAGGCGGCGCACGAGGGCCTGGAGAAGTCGGGCAACGCGAACGACACCATCCTGCTCGGCGAGACCTCGCCCCGGGGAAACCAGCGGGTGGTGGCACCGCTGGCCTTCCTGCGCGGGACGCTCTGCCTCAGCGCGAGCTACCGCAAGCGGGGCTCCTGTGGAGTGCTCGACACGGATGGATACGCCCACCATCCCTACACGACGAGCGCGGGACCGTCCTTCAGGCCGCCGAATCGCGACGACGTGACCATCGGAGTCCTCTCCCGCCTGACCCAGGCACTCGACCGTGCGGGCAGGGCCGGTGCGGTTCGGAGCGGGCTCGGGATCTACTTGACCGAGTTCGGGATCCAGAGCTTCCCCGACCCGTCCGCCGTCTCGCTCACCCAGCAGGCCGAGTATCTCCCGATCTCCGAGCACCTCGCCTTCCTCAACCGTCGCGTCAGGGCCTTCTCGCAGTACCTGATGAGCGATGACGACCCGCGTGCCGGGGGTGAGCGCTACGGGGGCTTCGAGTCTGGGCTCCGCCGCTCCGACGGGCGCATCAAGCCCGCCTACGCTGGTTTCCGCACGCCCCTGGCGGTGACGGACTACGGTCCGTCAGACGTGGGCTGGGGTCTCGTGCGCCCGGCCCAGGGCCAGACCTCGGTAGACATCGAGTACCGCAACCGGGGCGCGCGGAGCTTTCGCAAGCTCCAGACCGTCATGACCAACGCCGCCGGCGTCTTCGCCTTCAGGTCCGGGTCCTCGTCTGGTCGGCGGTACCGCGTCCGCTGGACCGCGCCCGGCGGCGAGGTCTTCGTCGGCCCGCCGATCCGCTCGTACGACTGACAGCCGGCGACCGTCGCTTCTCGGTTCAGGGCCGGCGGACGGAGCTGACCGTGAACGGCAGCTCAGGTATCATCGACGGCCGCTTGTCGAACTGCGAGACGCCGATCGCGGTGGTGCGCCCGTCCGCGCCGCCGGGCAGGAACACCCTGGCCCGCCGGCCCGTGATCGCCCCGCGAAGGATCGTGCCGTCGCTGGTCGAGGAGACGTAATACCGCTTGACCTGCGGATCGACCGCGACGCCTTCGGGAAAGACGTGGTCTCCGGGCAGGACATACGTGAAGCTGGAATGGGGGCCAGATCTGCCCTCGGCCGTCGCGGCACCGGCACCGGCACCGGCGAGGCAGACGGCGAGGGCGGCGACCAAGGCCTGCGGGTGTCTCTCTTGCGACACGGTCACTCCTGACTACGTGATCGCGGCGGAGCGAGGGTGAGCGCATCCGCACCTGACAACAGATGGAACGCACGGGAAATCTGCACGGACCGGTACGTTTTGCGCCCAATGTCCCAGCAACTCTGGTTCCTGCGCCACGGCGAAGCCGTGCCACACGACGCCAAGCGCGATGTCGACCGCGAGCTCACTGCTCGAGGAGAGCGCCAATCCATCGCCGCGGGTGAAGCGCTCGCCCGTCTCGGGCTCGAATTTGCGGCGGCGTATACGAGTCCGAAAGTGAGGGCGCGCGACACTGCGAGGCTCGCCTGCCGCTCGCTCGACCTGGAGCCGGGGGAGGTCCACGGACTCGCGACCGGCTTCGACGCCGAAGCGGCGCTCGAACTGCTGCTCGGCTCCGACGGGGATGCCCGCGTGCTGCTCGTCGGCCACGAGCCGGACTTCTCCCGGGTGGTCCACACTCTCACCGGCGCTCGAGTGGACTTCAAGAAGGGCGGGGTCGCAGCTGTGCGGATCGACCGTGGCAGCGGGACGCTCATAGCCCTCCTGCGCCCGCGAGAGCTCGAATCGATGGGGCTCGACGCCGCCGCCGAAGCGCTCGACGGCTAGTCAGCCGGCAGCCGCAGGGCGGCGTCGGTGACCGCGAGGGCCACTTGCGCCCGCTGGTGCAGCGCTTCGGCGAGCACGAACTCGCCCGGGTTGTGTGCGAGGCCTCCTCGTGGCCCGAGGCCGTCGACAGTGACGGCGATGGCGGTCGCGAAGTGGCTGGCGTCGCTCGCGCCGCCGCGACGGACGCCGGTCACCGGTCGGCCGAGGGCCGCACCCGCGCCGGCGAGCAGCGGCATGGTGGCCTCCTCCGCGTCCATCCCGGGCCACAGCCGGACCATCTCGGTAACCAGCGCTGCGCCGCCGACTTCTCCAGGAACCGCCTGCACGACGGCACGGATGGCGTCCAGATCGTCCGCGCGGACGTCGCAGTGCAGCGTGCCGGCGTCCGGAACCACGTTGAAGGCCTCCCCGGCGCGCAGGATGGTCGGTACGGCGGTGAGCCTCGACGGCCCATCCGGGTCTTGGCGTGCGGCCACGGCCTGAGCGGCCGCCGCAAGTGCGAGCAGCGCGTTGCGCCCCCGCTCGGGAGCCGAGCCTGAGTGCGCGGCCCGCCCGCGCGCGGTGACCTTCACGGTGCCGGCGGCCTTGCGGCGGACCACGACGCCCTCGCACCCCTCCGCCGTCCGCTCGCCCGCCTCGAAGCACAGGCAGGCGTCCCACCCCGCGAACCGGTCGACGTGGGCGAACGGCGCCGTGCGCCACTCCTCGTCACAGACCAGCAGCAGCGTCGCCTCCGCGAAGTCCCCACGGCGCCCGGTCAGTGCTCGCAGGACGCCGAGGGCGAGGACCACGCCGCCCTTCATGTCCACCGTGCCGGATCCCACCAGCTTGCCGTCGTCGCGCTCGAGCGGACGGTGGTCAGCGTGGGGAATGACCGTGTCGAGATGTCCGAGCAGCAGGATCCGCCGCCGGCCCGTTCCGCTCAGGCGCGCGACGAGGTCAGGAGCGTGACTGGGCGAGGAGCATGGGAGGCGCACGAGCTCGGCCTCCTCGGGCACAAGCAGCGCGCAGATCGATGCGCATTCCTCGGCACCCTGACGGTCGCCCGAGGGCGACGAGATGGCCACCAGGGCCTCGAGCTCACGCTCGCTGCGCCTGGCGATCTCGACGGCGGACTCAGCGACCCAGCGGTGCACGCCCGAGCCGACCTCAGCGAACGACGATGCGTTGTGTCATCGCCACGGGGTGCAGCGAGCAGAAAAGCCGGTATGTCCCCGGAGTGGTGAGCTTCGACCGATAGGCCCGGCCGCCGTCGAGGTGGGAGGAGGAGAACCCGCGCGGACCCGACGCGAGCGTCACGTCGTGAAGGCTCGGCCCCATGAAGCGCCACCGCACGGTCGCCCCGCGGGGCACGGACAGGTTCGCTTGTGAGAAGGAGAGGTCCCGGACCGCGACGCTCGCCCCGCGGGCACCCTTCCGAACCGCCACCCCGGGTGGGCGGTCGATGGTCCGCGCGCGCCCGCGGCCGTCCAACCCTGTGAGGGGAACGGTGACCCGGGGAGCGGCCGTGCGGCCGGGCGCGTCGGACTCGAGCTCACGCAGATCACCGGGCAGCGGACCACAGGGCGCGGTGACCGAGGGGTCGGGCGCGAAATAGATGACGTTGATACCCATCACCCGCGTATGGGGTCGCTCTGCGTCATAGATCGACGACAACCGGATCTCCTCGCCGGCCGCAACGGGAATGCCCTTCCGCGTCGTGTAGCTCGACATCTCGATCGGCCCTGGCTCGTGCAGGACCGGTCTGACGTTGTAGAAGGGGTGAGATGGGAGCCCCCACTTGGGCTTCGAGCTTGCCAGCGTCCGGTCGCCGCAGCCTGGCTGTGAGAGCCGCAGCTCCTTCCCGCCCCCGTGCACGTGGCCGCCGCCGGCCACGATGCGACCGCCCACGGGCGGCCTCCAGGTGTCGCGCTGCGTGTCGAGTGAGCCGGGCGCCCCGCCACCCGCCACGTCGTAGACCGGGTCTGACCGGCAGTTGCGCACGTCGAGCCAGTAGGGGTCGGCGGGGGTGAGCGACGGCAAGTCGTCGAAGGTGACGGTGTACTGGATGTAGGCGGTGTCCACCTTGGCACGGTGGTTCATGAGCATGTAGCTCATGATCCAGTTGTCGGCGCCCTTCGAGCGATATCCGTACCCCTCGGGGAGCTCCAGCTCGGCGCGCTCCTCGCCCGCGGCGTAGAAGCGCTCCGGCACGGAGCCGAACACGGTCTTGGAATCGAGGGCGGTGAGGGAGTTGCACGTGCGATCGCGCTTCTCACCGGGCTTGGAGCCGGCGTTGACGAACACGATGTGGTGGAGCATGAGGCGACGGATCGGTACGGGCGTGCCGTCGCGGTCCACGACGTCGACCTTCATGTGGGTGATGAAGCCGTCCTGTGAAGGCTTGGGCAAGCCGCCCTTCGCCTGCTCCTGAAGCACCTGGTAGCCGGCGACGGTCACCGGGCCGGTCCTGAAGGTCTCCGTGCGCTCCGTGGCCTGCGCAGGCGATCCCGTTCCGGCGAGGAGCAGGGCGAGCGAGGCCAGCAGCACGCGAACCGAGCGCATATCCCGACTCTAGAGCGTCCTAGGAGTACTAAGCTCCCCGTGGCGATGCCCGAGCTACCCGAGGTCGAGGTCACCGCGCGCCTGCTGACGCGGGCGCTCGAGGGTGTGGCGATCGAAACCGCGCTGGCTCCCGGGCTCAACGCCCTCAGGACGTTCGATCCACCGCTGAAGGCGCTCGAGGGTTCGACGATCGGCGAGATCCGCCGTCGCGGAAAGCTCCTCCTCGTCGAGGTCACCGGCGTGTCGGGGCACCTGACGCTGATGATCCACCTGATGTCCGCCGGCCGGCTGCAGCTCTTCGACAAGCGCGCCACCCTGCGCGACAGGACCTCACGCCTTCTGCTCCGGCTTCCGGACGACCGCGAATTGCGCGTGCGTGAGTTCGGGACCAAGCAGGCGGCGTGGGTGAAGCTGCTCACGCCCGGAGGCCTCGAGGACGAGGAGACGCTTGCCACGCTGGGGCCCGAGGCCTGGCCCGATCCGCCCGCCGAGCCCCACTTGGCCGAGCTGCTCTGCGGGTCGCGCCCGCTGCATTCGCTCCTCCGCGACCAGCGGGTCATAGCGGGGATCGGCCGCACCTGGGTCGACGAGATCCTGCACGCGGCCAAGCTCTCGCCCTTCAAGCGCGGCGATGATCTCGACGAGAGCGAGGTGCATGCGCTACGTGGAGCCGTCGTCGCAGAGCTCGGGCGGGCGGTGGACCTCTACGCGGCCGGCTGGAAACTGCCGCTTCCCGACAAGCAGGCCAAGGCGGCCCGTGTCCACGCTCACCAGGGGGAGCCCTGCCCTCGGTGCGACGCGGTGATGGAGGCGGTGTTCTTCGAGGACTACGTGATGACCTACTGCCCTCAGTGCCAGACCGAAGGCCGCATCCTCAAGGATCGGCGGCTCTCGCGGCTGCTCAAGTAGCGCCGCCGGTAGCGTTCGAGTCATGCTCGAACCAAGCTCGCCCGCGCCTGACTTCACGCTTCCCGACCAGGATGGCTCCCCCGTCTCGCTCGCCGACTTCGGCGGCCGGACCGTCGTCCTGTACTTCTATCCCAAGGCGGACACACCGGGTTGCACGACCCAGGCGTGCTCCATCCGCGACCGGAGCGGCGAGTACGACGCGGCCGGGGCGGTGGTCCTCGGCGTTTCACCTGACCCGATCGCCGCCATCAAGCGGTTCCACGCCAGGCAGGGACTGAACTTCACCCTGCTCGCGGACTCCGACCACGCGATCGCCGAGTCCTACGGCGCCTGGGTCCAGAGGTCCAAGGGCGGTGAGTCCACTTGGGGCGTTCAGCGCTCCACGTTCATCATCGACGGCTCGGGCACGGTCGCTCACGTCATCCCGAAGGCCTCGCCCAAGACCCACGACGACGAGGTGCTCAAGGCGCTCGACGCCGCGGCGTAGGCGCGAAGCGCACGCTCCGCCGGGCGGCGTCCGGCGCGATGAGAGCAAGCAGACCGGCGCCTTCAGCCTCGATCTCGTCCACCACGCCGGCGGAATCGCCCGGGGCTCGCGTGAGGCGGTCCACGATCAGCCTCGCCTCGCCGGCGTCGTCGGAAACGCTCCAGTTCGCCCGGTAGAACCCGTCCACGAGCAGGGTGCCGATCCACGTTCCGCGAGGAAACGGCAACCCCGGCCCGCGCCCGTTCAGGATCCTGGAGCGCTCAGCGTGGGCGAGCATCACGTTGTCGTACTCGGGGAGGAAGCGCGGCGGCGCCGGCGTCTCGGGATCCGGGAGCGGTGCATCGAGAACGTCGAGGAGCTCCTTGCCCGCCTCGTCGCGGAAGGTCCGCAGCCGCGTCCTGAGCCGCGCGACGACTTCCCGCAGGCCGGTGAAGCCCGACCACGTCCGGATGTCGGCGACCGTGGCCGGCCCGAAGGCGCCCAGGTACCGGAGGATCACCGAATCCGGCGAGAGGCTCGCGTCGGGCCTTGAGCCCAGCCAGGTCTCGGCCGGCGCCCAAGTGGCCTGTCCGCTTGCCTTCCACAGTCCGCGCGGCGGCACCTGCACGAGGGCGTTGAGGAACGCCACCGCGTACGCCATCACCGAGGAGTCCGACTCGGGCCAACCCGAGGCGAGCAGGATGCGCAGCTCCGCGCGGGTGCGCGGCCGCTCGGCGAGCAGCTCGAGGCCGGCTGCGACCACCTCGTCCACCTCGAGTTCGCCGAGCTGCTTGCCCCACTGGCTCTTGAAGGTGCGGGCCAGCACGGGCTGCGTGAGAGGCTGCAGGGCAAGGCAGTCGCGGGCGGTGACGAGGTGGATCGTCGCGCGCATGAGCTGAGCGCGCACGGCTTGGCGACCGGCGATGAGCCCGCTGAGCTCGGTCGGGTCGAAGCGGTCCAGGCGCGACCACAGCGCGACGTAGGGATTCGACGGAACCTGGGCCTGCATGCCGACGAGCTGCTCGATCATCTCGGCCGCGGGTCGGTCCGAGCGGGCCAGGAGGCCCTGACGCTGCAGCAGCGCCCGGTTCAGCGCGCGGGGGGACAGGAGGTCAGCCGACACCCTGATGAGTCTGCCCGACCCGTACCGTAGTCACGGTGGCGCCCATGGCCTCCATCGGCTCCTTCCTCGACGCGATCGGTGACTTCGGCGCCAGCCTGGCGGACGTCGGTTGGGTTTCCCTCGGGCTGGGACTGCTCGCCTTTGGGATCTACCTGACGCTCCGCTCACGCGCGTTCTTCGCCGTGTTGCGGGCGGCGTACCCCGCCGAGCGCATCCAGTGGCGGCGGATCTGGGGTGCCTACGTGGCCGCCTACGGGTTCAACAACGTCGTGCCGGCGCGTGGCGGGGACGTGATCAAGCTCTTTCTGACCAAGACCTCCATCCCCCACTCGAGTTATCCGGCAGTCGGCGCGAGCTTCGCCGTGGAAGGCGTCTTCGACCTGGCGATGGGTGTCCTGATCCTCGCCTTCGCCTTCTCCCAGGGGGTGTTCCCCAAGCCACCGGACTTCGCGTCGCTGGACGCCTTCGATCTCTCCTTCCTGGCTTCACACCCGCGTCTCGCACTCTTCGGCCTGACCGCCCTCGGAATCCTCTTGCTCGTCGGCTTCGCCCTCCTCTCCTCCCGGGTGCGGGCGTTCTGGGCTCGCGTGCGCCAGGGGCTGACCATCCTGCGCGATCGCCGGCGTTACCTGCGCGAGGTCTTCCTCGTCCAGCTTGCGGGCTGGGGCTTCCGCTTCACGGCCTACTGGCTCCTGCTCGACGCCTTCAACGTCGGTGGCTCGGTGCGAAACGTCCTTCTGGTGCTGGGGGTCAACGCGGTGGCCGCCGTCGTCCCGTTCACCCCCGGCGGCGCGGGCGTGCAGCAGGCGCTGCTGGTCAAGGTCTTCGCGGGCACCGCTTCCGGGGCCACGATCGCCGCCTACTCCGTGGGCCAGCAAATCGCCATCGCGACGTTCTCGCTCGCGGTGGGCTTCGCGGCGCTGTTCCTCATCTTCCACTTCCGGTCCTTCAAGGAGGTCATCGCGCAGGGGCGCGCCTCGCGGGCGGCCGAGGTCTAGGAGAGTCCCTGGCGCGCCTCGCGCACCAGGGTGACGGCCTCGGGGAAGACCGTGGCCATCACGGCGCGGATCTGCTGCGCCTGCTGCTCCGCGGTTCCCTGGACGTTGATGCGGTTGACGGCCGCGACCGTCATGTCCACCGCGAGCTTGATCGCGTTGTCGGCCCATGCGAGCGACTGGGCACCCTGCATGCGCTCGAACATCTCCGCCATCTGGCGCTGGAGATCGGGATCGTTGAAGAAACCGCCGAGGCCTTCGTCCATGCCGACATCGTACCCGAGCGCGACTCTACAATCTGCGCCGCGATGGCCGTCCGCACTCCCAGCCAGCTTGCGACGCGCCGCCGCGTCGAGCGTCTCATCCGCGTCGCCGCGCCGGCTCTCGACGTCCTGCTCTTCGTCGGGCACCACGTCTCCCGGGTGACGGGCCGCAACGAGTCAGATCCCGAGCCGCCACGTCGCAGCACCGCGCCCGGCGCCCTCCGCGCGTCGCTTGACGCCGCCGCCAGACGCCCCGGCGCCTGACCCGGCGCCCGGCTCGACCCGAACTAAGATGAGCCCTATCGTGGCGACGGCGACCGAAGAGACCCTTGCCTGGGAGGCGCGTCAGCGCCCGCGCGCCGCCTTCGCGTCCTTCGGCGCCGCCATCCTCGTGATTGCGAGCTACGTGGTCTCGGGCATCGTCTTCGCCGACGTGCCGCGCTCCGGCCTCCTGGGCGCCATCGGCCGGGCCGCTGAGCCGGGGCGCATGCAACAGGCGCAGAGCCTCGAGGCCCCGCGCTATGAGTTCTACTCAGACCACGCCGCCGAGGTGATCGGCACCTCGTTCATGCGGGCGATCGGCTTCCTGCTCATCGGCCTTGCCCTCACCTTCTTGGCCTTCGCCACCCGGTCGCGCACCTCGCAGTTCCCGCGGATCGCGCTCTACGTGCCGATCGTCGGAGCGGTCCTCTCGGCGCTCTCCTACATCGTCTCGCCCGTCGGCACCGTGCTGGCCGTCCAGGACTTCCTCAACGGTCCTCGGACGGTGGAGGCGGCCCAGGACGTCACGACGAGCTCGATCGTGACCACCGCGGCCTTGATCGGCTTCGTCGGGCAACTGGCGCTCGCACTCGGCTTCGTGCTCGTATGCCTAAACGCCATGCGCGTCGGGCTGCTGACCCGATTCATGGGCGTGCTCGGCATCCTCTCCGGCGTCCTGACGCTCATCCCCATCGGCAGCCCGCTTCCCGTGGTTCAGTGCTTCTGGCTCGGAGCGCTGGGCGTGCTCTTCCTGGGCCGGTGGCCCAAGGGCCAGCCACCCGCGTGGCGCACCGGGCAGGCGGAGCCATGGCCGACGCAACAGCAGATGCGCGAGGCCCGCGCCACGGGCGGCGGAGCATCCGGGCGTCCCAAGCAGCGCGAGCCTGGCTCGGTCGCCGCGGTCGCGGCCTCGGGCGCTGAGCGTTCGACGGCCCATCCGGCCTCGAAGAAGAAGAAGCGCAAGCGGCGCGCCTGATCCCCTATTGTCGCGTTTGCCGCAAGGCGTGAGGGGATACAGGCACTGAAGCTGGTCGTCGGAGCGATGAGGGAGGAGATATGGCCGAGAGACCCATTGACTGGGAGGCGATCGAGCGATCGCCTGAATTCCAGGAACTCGTGAAGAAGCGGCGGTCGTTCGTTCTACCGGCGACGATCTTCTTCCTGACCTACTACATGGCGTTCATCCTGCTCTGCGCCTATGCGCGGGACACGATGGGAAATTCGGTCTATCAGGGTCTAACCGTCGGATACGTGCTCGCGCTGACCCAGTTCCTGATGGTGCTCGTGCTGGGCGTCATGTACCTGAAGCGCTCGGCGAACATCTATGACCCACTGGCGGACGCGGCGATAGCCGACCACGTGGACCACGAGGCGCGGGTCTCCTCCGAGCGGACGACCGCCGAGCGCGCGGCCCGCGACGACGCGAGCGCCGGTACGGGCAGCCGGTCTGCCACTTCCACTTCCGGAGGCACCGCCTGATGCCCATCGTCCTCGCTGCGGAAATCAACGGGCTGGCTCTGGGCGTCTTCAGCGTCATCCTCGCCCTCACCCTGGTCATCACCTTCTGGGCTTCCAGGCGGGGGAGCTCAGCGGACAACTTCTACGCCGCCGGACGCGGGATCACCGGTTTCCAGAACGGCCTGGCGATCTCGGGCGACTACCTTTCGGCGGCATCCTTCCTGGGGATCGCGGGCCTGATCTACCTCTACGGCTTCGACGGGTTCCTCTACTCGATCGGCTTCCTCGTCGCCTTCCTGACGGTCATGTTCCTCCTGGCCGAGCGGATGCGCAACGCCGGCAAGTACACCATCGCCGATGTGCTGTCCTTCCGGCTGCGCGAGCGGCCGGCGCGGGTGGCGGCGGCGATCGGCACGCTCAACGTCGCAGCCTTCTACCTGATCGCGCAGATGGTCGGCGCAGGCGTGCTCATCCAGGCGCTGGTGGGCTTCGACTTCACGGTCGCCGTGCTGATCACGGGGACGTTCATGCTCTGTTACGTGGTCTTCGGCGGGATGCTCGCCACGACCTGGGTGCAGATCATCAAGGCCGTCCTGTTGATGTTCGGCATCGTGGTGATGTCGATCTTCGTGCTCGAGCGCGTCGGGTTCAATCCGATCGAGCTCTTCAACCGCGCCGCGGAGGCCGGCCGCGGCAAGGGATCGACCTTCTCACTCGGGCCGGGCACCTTCCTCAAGAACGAGCTGGACCTCGTCTCGCTCGGTCTCGCCCTCGTCCTGGGTACAGCCGGCCTGCCGCATATCCTGATGCGGTTCTTCACCGTTCCGACGGCCAAGGCCGCCCGCTCGTCCGTGGTCACGGCGATGTTCATCATCGGCGGGTTCTACATCCTCACCACCGTGATCGGGTTCGGAGCCCGCGCCATCCTGGGCCAGGGCGGAGTTGAAGCTGCCGGCAAGGGCGGCAACCTCGCCGCGCCGAACCTCGCCGAGGAACTCGGCGGCGGCGCTGGGACGACGGGCGGGGACCTGTTCCTCGCGATCATCGCCGGTATCGCCTTCGCCACGATCCTCGCCGTGGTGGCGGGACTCGTCCTCTCCGCCTCCAGCGCGGTCGCGCACGACATCTGGTCGAGCATCATCCGCAAGGGCAAGGACTCCGAGAAGGAGGAGGTCATCGTGGCGAAGGTCGCCGCGGTCGGTATCGGGGTCATCGCGATGGCCATCGCCATCCTCGGCGGGGAGGGCTTGAACGTGTCCTTCATGGTCGGGCTCGCTTTTGCGATCGCGGCGAGCGCGAACTTCCCGGCGCTGCTGCTGGCGCTCACCTGGTCTCGCTTCAACACCGCGGGCGCTGTCACGGGTGTGCTGTTCGGTGTGGTCTCGGCGCTCGGGCTCATCATCATCAGCCCGATTGTGTGGGGCGGGGCACCGGGGGCGCCCGACACCGGGGCCTTCAAGTGGTACGACCTCAACAACCCCGGCATCATCTCGATCCCGATGGGGTTCCTCGGCTGCTTCCTGGGCACCGTGCTCTCCAAGGAGCGGGGGGCGGAGCGCTCATTCCATGAGCTCTACGTCCGCTCGGAGACCGGGTTGGGAGCCGAGAAGGCCGCTTCGCACTGACCCTTTGACGAGACGCTGTTAGCGGGTGCCGGCCCCTGGACGCCGGCACCCGAACGACCCGAGGAGAAGAGAACCCAATGGCAGACGCCACGCTCGAACAGGACCTCGAGCAGCTCTTGGAGCAGGAGACCTTCCCGCCCCAGGAACCGTTCACGAAGCAGGCCGAGGTGAAGGATCGATCGCTCTTCGAGGAAGCCGAGGCCGACCACGAGGGCTTCTGGGAGAAGCAGGCGAAGGAGCTCGACTGGGCTGAGCCCTGGTCGCAGGTCCTCGACTGGTCGAACCCTCCCTTCGCCAAGTGGTTCGTCGGCGGCAAGCTCAACGTCTCGCACAACTGCGTCGACCGCCACGTGGAGGCGGGCAACGGCGACCGCGTCGCGATCCACTGGCGCGGGGAGGAGGGTGAGGAGCGTGACATCACCTATTCGGACCTCCACCGGGACGTCCAGCGCTTCGCCAACGCGCTGAAGGACCGGGGAATCGGCGCGGGCGACATCGTCGGGATCTTCCTGCCCATGATTCCTGAGGTCGTCGTGGCGATGCTCGCCTGTGCGCGGATCGGGGCGCCGCACAACGTCGTGTTCGGGGGCTTCTCGGCCGACTCGGTCAAGGAGCGCATGGAGGTCTCTGAGGCCAAGGCGCTCGTGACCGTCGACGGCGCCCGGCGCAAGGGCAAGACCGCGCCGGTCAAGAAGTCGGTCGACGAGGCCATGGGGGACCTCGACTCGATCGAGACGATCTTCGTGGTCAAGGCGACCGACAACGACGCCCCGATGACCGAGGGCCGCGACGTGTACTTCCACGAGGCGATGGAGGCGGCCGACCCTGAGTGTCCTGCGGAGCCCTTCGACTCCGAGCACCCCTTGTTCATCCTCTACTCATCGGGATCGACCGCCAAGCCCAAGGGCATCCTGCACACCAGCGGCGGCTACCTCACCGGCGTCGCGTACACCCACAAGCTGGTCTTCGACCTCAAGCCCGAGAGCGACGTGTACTGGTGCCCGGCCGACGTCGGCTGGATCACCGGCCACTCCTACATCGTCTACGGGCCGCTGGCCAACGGGACGACCAGCGTGATGCACGAGGGTGCGCCCGACTACCCCGCCAAGGACGTCCACTGGGAGATGGTCGAGCGCTACGGCGTCACCATCTACTACTTCGCTCCCACGGCGATCCGCGCGTTCATGAAGTGGGGCGCCGAGCATCCCGAGAAGCACGATCTGTCCTCGCTGCGGCTGCTCGGGACGGTCGGCGAGCCGATCAACCCGAAGGCCTGGCTCTGGTACCACAAGGTCATCGGGCAAGAGCGCTGCCCGATCGTCGACACCTGGTGGCAGACCGAGACGGGCCACATCATGATCGCCCCGCTGCCCGGGGTGACCGAGACCAAGCCCGGTTCGGCCACCCAGCCGATCCCCGGCATCGAGGCCCGCGTGGTCACCGAGGGGGGCGAGGACGCCGGCACCGCGCAGGGCTACCTGACCCTGACCAAGCCGTGGCCGGGAATGTTGCGGACGCTGTTCGGCGACGACGAGCGCTACAAGGAGACCTACTGGTCCAAGTACGGCGAGGACGTCTACTTCGTCGGCGACGCCGCCCGCAAGGATGAGGACGGCTTTTTCTGGATCATCGGCCGGGTCGACGACGTGCTCAACGTCTCGGGTCACCGGATGTCCACTGCGGAGATCGAGGGCGCTCTCGTATCGCACGAGAAGGTCGCCGAGGCGGCCGTCATCGGCCAGCCCGACGAGGACACGGGCCAGTCGGTCACCGCGTTCGTGACGCTCGGCGGGGATCAGGGCAAGGGTGACGACGAGACCGTCGCGGAGCTGCGCGAGCACGTGGCCAAGAAGATCGGCAAGCTCGCCCGGCCCAAGCGCATCGTGTGGGCCGACGACCTGCCCAAGACGCGCTCGGGCAAGATCATGCGGCGCCTGCTGCGAGACGTAGCGGAGGGCCGCGAGGTCGGCGACGTCTCGACGCTGCGCGACCCGGACGTCGTCAAGCAGCTCCAGGGCCAGATCGCGGGAGGCGACGACGAGAACAAGTAGGGGCGCTTGCGGTTAGCTGACGTGCTTGCTAAACTGCAAGCACGTCAGCATGAACCTCGAAAACCAAGGGAGTCCTTCATGGCCACCACCCGCAAGCCCGTCGCAGAGCCCACCACGAGCCGTGTCCGCCCGGCCGGCGACACCAAGACCGACAACGTCAAGGCCGCCGCCGATCGCATCCGCGAGCTCAACGAGAAGCACACCGAGACGACTGAAGCCGCTGCTGATCGCTTCCGTGAGATCTCCGAGCGCATGGGCGACGAGAGCCGCAAGTTCGGCCTCACGTCGATCGACGCATACGAGAAGAGCTTCAACGGCGTTGCCGACCTTCAGCACAAGCTCGCCCGCAACAGCCAGGTCGAGTGGGTCTCCACCGTCCTCGACGCCCAGTCGGACTTCACTCGCTCGGTCACCGAGGCCTACGCCTCGGCGGGTCGTGAGCTCCTCACCAAGTAGCGTCGCCCTCAGCGGCGACGTTGAGCTGTACTACGAGAGCACGGGCGCAGGCGCGCCCGTGCTTCTCGTGATGGGGCTCGGCATGAACGCCACCGGCTGGTGGCGGACCGTCCCGGTGCTGGTCGCAGCGGGCTTCCGCGTCCTCTCCTTCGACAACCGCGGGATGGGACGCTCGGCCCGCCCACCCGGCCCTTACTCGGTGGGTCAGCTGGCCGACGACTGCGTCGCCGTGCTCGACGCGGCCGGGGAGCAGTCCGCGCATGTCTACGGCATCTCGCTAGGCGGCATGATCGCCCAGGAGGTGGCGCTCCGCCACCCAGCCCGGGTCCGCTCGCTCGTGCTCGGCGCCACGACCCCCGGAGGACAGCGATCAGTGGCGCTCGGCAGCGATGTGAGAGCCTTCTTCGACCGCCGCGCGGCCATGCCGCCCGAAGAGAGCGTCTGGGCATCCGTGCCCTACAACTACGGGCCCCGCACGCGTGCGGAGGACGCACAGCGCATCGGCGAGGACATCGCCCGGCGCCTGCGATTCCCGGCCGAACCCGAGTACTACCTCGCTCAGCTCGCCGCCGCGCTCTCGCACGACGCCCACGCCCGCCTCCCAGAGCTCACCGTCCCGACCCTCGTGGTTCACGGGGACGCGGACGTGATGGTGCCGCCGGGGAACGCCGAGCTGCTCGCAGAGGCCATTCCGGGCGCCCGGCTGGAACTCCTGCCCGGCGCAGGACACCTCTATCCGACGGATGAGCCGGCAGCGGACGTACGGGTCGCGGAGTTCCTGGTCAGCGTGCGGTCCACCCCTGGTCGAGCGTGACCGGCGAGCCCGTGAAGGAGCGCCCTTGCGGACCGAGCAGGAACGCGACGACGCCGGCGACCTCCGACGGCTCCACGAGGCGCTTGACCGCCTGCGGCGCCAGGATGATCTCCTCGAGCACGCGGTCCTCGGAGATGCCGTGTGCCGCTGCCTGGCCGGCGATCTGCTTCTCGACGAGGGGCGTGCGCACGTATCCCGGGCACACCGCCGTCGCCGTCACGCCGTGCTCGGCGCCCTCGAGCGCAAGCGTCTTGACCAGGCCGAGCACCCCATGCTTGGCGGAGACGTACCCGGCCTTGAAGGGCGACGCCACCAGGCCGTGGACCGAGGCGATCGCCACGAAGCGCCCCGCCCCGGACTCGACCAGCGCCGGCCACGCGTACTTCGCGAGCAGGAACGGGCTCGTGAGCAGTACTGCGAGGATCGCGTCCCAGCGATCTTCGGGAAAGTCCGCGACGGGCGACACGTGCTGGAAGCCGGCGTTGGGGATCACGGCGTCGAGTCGACCGAAGCGTTCGAGCGCCATCTCGACCGCGGCACGGTTGCCTTCGCGCGTGGTCAGATCGGCCTGGAAGAACTCGCCCGGCGCGTCCGTTGCTTCGGGTGGGCTGAGGTCGACGGCGAGCACCTTCATGCCGTCGTCAACGAGCCGTTGCGCGATGGCCTGTCCGATGCCGCTGGCCGTACCCGTCACGAGCACCGCTCTACTTTCAAGACTTGTCACATTCCAACTCCTCATGAATGGGTAGGGAAACCTGATGCTCGCGACCTGCGTACCCGCTCTGTCCCGCTCGACCGTCGAGTCTTCCACGGAGACGTGGCGTAGCGCGGCGAGACTGTCCACCGACTACTGGGCCGGGGCGATCCGCCGCGGCGCTATGCCGTGGGATGTGGCGTCTGACGCGTGGCGGTGGTCTCAGGCCATGAACGGCCGTCGCCCTCCGACATGGTCGTCGCCGCACGAGATCGTCTTCGAGACGCCGATTACACGGCTGCGTGACTTCTCGCAGGGCTCCAAGGACAACGTCGTTCCCACCATCGTGTTTCCGCCTCAAGCCGGCCACGACTCCTGCATCGTCGACTACACCTCCGCTCAGAGCCAGATGAAGGTGCTGCGGGCCGCCGGACTGACCCGGCTCTACTCCGTCGACTGGGTCGGGGCGACGGCGCAGACCCGAGGGACGACGATCGAGGACTACCTGGCCGATCTCGATCGGGTGCTCGACGAGGTCGCCCCGAACGGCGGCAAGGTCAATCTGGTCGGCGACTGCCAGGGTGGCTGGCTCGCGACGATCTACGCCGCTCTGCATCCCGAGCGGATGAACACGCTCACCATCGCCGGCGCCCCGATCGACTTCCACGCGGGGGAGGCAGAGATCCACAAGTACGTCGAGCTTCTCGGCTCAACCGGCGACCTGTCGTTCTACGAGCGGATGGTCGCCAACCACGGCGGCGTGATGAAGGGTGAGTACCTGCTGGGCGGGTTCATCGCGATGCAACCCGAGAACGAGGTCACCCGGCAGCTCGCGCTGCTCAAGCACCTCGACGACGCCGAGCACGTCGCACGCTACACCGTCTTCGAGGACTGGTTCAAGCACTGCCAGGACATACCCGGGGCCTTCTACCTGTGGATCGTCGAGCATCTGTTCTCCAACAACGAGCTCGTCAAGGGTGAGCTCCACGTGGGTGGCGAGCTCGTCGACCTCGGCCGCATCGAATGCCCGCTCTTCCTTCTGGCGGGCCAGAAGGACCACATCACCCCGCCCGACCAGGTGTGGGCGATCGCCGAGCACGTCGGCACTCCGGCCGACAAGATCCAGCGGGAGCTGACCGCGGGCGGGCACCTCGGGCTCTTCATGGGGCGCGAAGCGCTGCGCGACCACTGGCCAGAGCTGATGGCGGGCGTGCTCGCGGCTTCGACCGCGGCGGTGAGCCCGGGTGAGGCCAAGCGCGCGGCCAAGCGTGCCGCACCCACGCGCCCGCCGGTCATCCGCCCCGGCTACTAGTACGAGAAGCGTCCCGCGGCCCGGACATCTCCGGGCCGCAATGTGAAGTTCTTGACTCGTCGGCATTATCCATGTTGCAGCTTGTGCTGAGATGGGCAGAC
>JACCYI010000043.1 GCA_013696535.1 Solirubrobacterales bacterium | reverse complement strand
GCCGAGACCGCCCAGTTCGACGGCGTGATCCTGTCGAAGCTCGACGGCGACGCCCGGGGCGGCGCCGCGCTCTCCGTCAAGGCGGTCACGGGCAAGCTCGCCCGCTGGCTTCGCATCGAGCGCGGTGCGGCGGTCGCGGTCGCGGCGTGTGACGTCTATCGCCCTGCCGCGGTCGAGCAGCTCATCAAGGTCGGCACGCAGGCCGGGGCCACGGTCTATGAGCAGGGCACCGACCGCGATCCGGTCGACATAGCGGGCTGGGCGCTCGATCAGGCCAAAGCCGACGGCAAGGACGTGCTGATCGTCGACACGAGCGGGCGGCTGCACGTCGACGAGGCGCTCATGGAAGAGCTTGCGAACATCAAGAAGCGGGTGAGGCCGACCAACGTGCTCCTCGTGGTCGACGCGATGACGGGCCAGGACGCGGTCAACGTGGCCGAGCAGTTCGCCGAGACCGCCCAGTTCGACGGCGTGATCCTGTCGAAGCTCGACGGCGACGCCCGGGGCGGCGCCGCGCTCTCCGTCAAGGCGGTCACGGGCAAGCCCGTGATGTTCGCTTCCACGGGGGAGAAGCTCGACGCCTTCGAGCGCTTCCACCCCGACCGGATGGCGCAGCGGATCCTCGGGATGGGCGACGTCCTGTCCTTCATCGAGAAGGCCGAGAAGGCGACGGACGAGGACGAGGCCAAGGAGCTCGAGCGCAAGCTGCGCCGTAACGAGTTCACGCTCGACGACTTCCTAGAACAGCTCTCGAAGATCCGCAAGATGGGCTCGCTGACGTCGCTGCTCGGGATGATCCCCGGCCTGGCGGGTCACAAGCTCTCGAAGATGGACATCGACGAGCGCGAGTTCGACCGTATCGAGGCCGTCATCCGGTCGATGACGCCGCTCGAGCGCCGGCGGCCGGAGCTCATCAAAGGCTCGCGGCGCCTGCGGATCGCCCGCGGCTCGGGAACCAGCGTCCAGCAGGTCAACCAGCTCGTCAAGCAGTTCGGCGAGATGCGCAAGATGATGCGCGGGCTCTCCCAGGGCAAGATGCCGGACCTCGGCGCGCTGACTCGCGGTCGCTGAGCTTCGGTAACCTGACCGTTCCGGTTCGCGAACTTCGAGAGAGGGTTCAAGTTGGCAGTGGCAATGAGGCTCACCCGTGTGGGCGGCAAGAAGGATCCCGTGTGGCGCGTCGTCGTCGCCGACTCGCGCTCGCCCCGCGACGGTCGCTCGATCGAGACCGTGGGCCGCTACAACGCACAGACCGATCCGTCGACGATCGTGCTCGACGAGGAGCGCGTCCGCTTCTGGCTCGCCCGAGGCGCTCAGCCATCGGACCCGGTCCGCAAGCTGCTCAAGACGCAGGGCATCCAGCCCGGCGCCCGCGCCTAGCCCGGCCGGTCGGTTCTACTCATGCGCGACCTGCTCGAGTACCTTGCCCGCGCCATCGTCGACGAGCCCGAGAAGGTCAAGGTCGAGGAACTCGAGGAAGAGGACGGCACCGTCGTGCTCGAGCTGTCCGTGGGGGACGACGACTACGGGCAGGTTATCGGGCG
The DNA here is from genome assembly GCA_013696535.1 of Solirubrobacterales bacterium. The sequence goes on along the minus strand of JACCYI010000043.1, from coordinate 15,894 downwards.
CGGTGGGCGTACCGCCCAGGCGCTCCGCGCGGTGATCAAGGCCGCGGCGGTGCGCGAGGACCGGCGGGTCCTCGTCGACATCGTCGACTGAGGCGTCGGCGATGTCCGAGTCGGCGGCCACCGAGGCCGGGCGGGTCGGCCGGGCCCACGGTCTCGACGGCTCCTTCTACGTGACTCGACCCCTGCCGGCGCTCATCGAGGCTGGAGCGACGATTTCGCTCGGTGGGATCACCCGTGCGATCGAACGTCGCGCGGGCACGGCACAGAAGCCGATCCTGCGCTTGGCGGGGCTCGCGTCACGCGAAGCGATCGAGACGTTCCGGGGCGAGCCGCTGCTCGTCGCCCGCGGAGACCTGCCCGCGCTCGAGCCCGGCGAGTACTGGGCGCATGAGCTCGAAGGCTGTCTCGTGAGCGACGGCGAGCGTGAGGTGGGCGTCGTACGCCGGCTCACCGCGCTGCCGTCGTGCGAGATGCTCGAAGTCCGGCGCGGGGAGGGAAGCCTCCTCCTGGTTCCGCTCGTGCGCGACGCCGTGCGCTCCGTCGACGTCGTTGCCCGCCGAGTCGACGTCGACCTCGCGTTTCTCGGAGGGGACTGAGGACCTCCTTGGAGATCGACGTCTTCACGCTGTTCCCGGCCTGGTTTGACTGGTTCCGCGAGCAGCGCCACGTCTCCAACGCGCTCGCCGGGGGACACGGCTTGGCCTGCGTCGACCCGCGGGAGAGCTCGACGCTCGCCGGCCGTTCCGTCGATGACACCCCGTTCGGCGGCGGGGCTGGGATGGTGCTGCGCGTCGACGTGATGGAAGCCGCGCTGCGCGCCCGCTACGCCACGGACCCGGTCGAGCTGCTTGCGGAACGTCGCGTGATCGCGTTGACACCGGGTGGTCGGGAATTCGACGACTCGTGGGCGAGCGAGCTGGCCGCCGAGCCGGCGCTGACCCTGCTCTGCGGACGCTACGAGGGCTTCGACGAGCGGATCGTCGAGCACTTCTGCTCCGACGCCCTGTCCATCGGACGCTACGTGATCGCCGGTGGGGAGCTCGCGGCCATGGTGGTGTGCGATGCGGTGATGCGCAAACTTCCCGGCGCTCTCGGGCACGCCGATTCGGCCGTGGAGGAGTCGTTCTCCCCGGCGCTCGAAGGCCTGCCGGAGTATCCGCACTACACACGCCCGGCCGAGTGGCGCGGGTGGCGGGTGCCCGACGTCCTACTCTCAGGTCACCACGAGCGGATCCGCAACTGGCGGCTCGAACAGGCCAGGGCGAGAGGTGGTCCGCTACCATAGGCGACGCCCGCGGGAGCCCTCCGGCTCTGCGGTTTTTCTTCGCCATGAGCACTGTCATCGACTCCCTCGAGCGCGCCCAGCTGCGCCGCGTCCCCCGCTTCGGCGCCGGCGATCGGGTCAAGGTCCACTTCCAGGTCGTCGAGGGCACCCGTCGCCGGACGCAGATCTTCGAGGGCGTGGTCATCAAGCGCCAGGGCGAGGGTGTGCGCGAGACCTTCACGGTCCGCAAGCAGTCCTTCGGCGTGGGTGTCGAGCGTACGTTTCCGGTGCACTCGCCCAAGATCGAACGCATCGAGGTCTCCGCTCGCGGCGACGTCCGGCGGGCCAAGCTCTACTACCTTCGGGGCCGCGTCGGCAAGCGCGCCCGGGTGCGCGAGCGCCGGTACACCGGCCCCGAGGAAGTCGTGGAGGCCGGGCTCCTCCACCAGGTCGTCGAGGAACAGGCCGCGGCCGAGGCGGACCCCGAGGTGCCGGGCGACGCGGTCGATCAGACGGCGCTGGATGAGGCGCCCCAAGAGGGCGCCGTCGCGTCCGACGACGCGAAGTAGCGCCGGTGGCGGCCAAGGGCAAGGGATCGAGCCCGGGTGGCTCGTTGCTCGAGCTCGTGCTCATCGTGGCGGTGGCCCTGGGCCTCGCGCTCGGCATCCAGGCGTTCCTGGTCAAGCCATACCGGATTCCCAGTCCGTCGATGGTTCCGACGCTCGAGGTCGGGCAACGCGTGCTGGTCAACCGGATCGGGGAGCGGTTCTCTGATCCCGAAGTGGGCGACGTCCTCGTGTTTCATCCTCCCACCGGGGCCGAGAGCACCGGGGAGACGCAGTGTGGCGCCGACGTCGCGCAGGACAAGATCTGCGGTCGCCCCACGAGTCGCCGGGCCGACGTCAACTTCATCAAGCGCGTCGTCGCCGGTCCCGGAGACGAGCTGCGGATCGAGCAGGGCCACGTGATCTTGAACGGCAAGCGCCAGAAGGAGCCGTTCGCGCGGGAATGCGTCGGGGATTCGGGCTGCACCTTCTCCGACGCGATCACCGTTCCGGCCGGTCATTACTTCATGATGGGTGACAACCGTGGCGCTTCCGACGACAGCCGTTTCTGGGGGCCCGTCCCACGCGATTGGATCATCGGCGGTGCCTTCAGCACCTACTGGCCCCCGAAGCGCGTCGGGCTCCTCTAGAGCCAAGCGTCGTCGTCGTCGTCCCGCGGGCCGGCGGCTGTTCGCCTGGGACCGGGCGCTTGAGCGTCGCTTCGTCGCCGGGGCCGACGAGGCCGGTCGCGGAAGCCTCGCTGGCCCACTCGTCGCCGCGGCGGTGCTGTTTGACTATGAGAAGCTGACGTTGCGCGACCTGCGTTCGCTCTCGGCTCTCAATGACTCAAAGCAGCACTCCGAGGAGATGCGCGAGGAGCTCTATCCCAAGGTGCTGCGCGCCGCGGCGTGCGTTGCGGTCACCTCGCGCTGCGCGCGGGGAATCGACGAGCGCGGCCTGCACGTGACGAATCTGCGGGCGCTCTCGGACATGCTTCGCCGCGTCGGCCGCGAAGGGTGCATCGCGCTGAGTGACGGCTTCCCGGTACCGGCCACGGGCTTCGAGCAGCGTCCGGTGGTCGGAGGGGATGCGACCAGCGCGGCGATCGCCGCGGCTTCGGTGATCGCCAAGGTGACGCGCGATCGCTTCATGCGGCGGGCTGAAGCCCGCTATCCGGGCTGGGAGTTCGCCGCCCACGTCGGGTACTCGACACCCGAGCACCGCGCGGCGATCGAGCGCCAGGGCGTCTCGCCACTGCACCGGCTGTCGTTTCAGTCGACGGCATATCAGCAGCTCGCGCTCTGACGTCAGGCGAATCGGCGCAATCGCGTGTGTCTTTCTTCACCCGCTGGTACTGACGTGTCACGGGGGTCGCCCTTAGCGTCGTCGGCGTGCCCACAGACCTGCGCCACACACTCGGCCGGAGAGGCGAGCAGCTCGCCGCCGAGCACTTCGAGCGGCTCGGCTTCACCGTCCGCGCTCGCAATCATCGGACGCGGTTCGGCGAGCTCGATCTCGTGGTGTCCGATGACGGGCTCCTGGTCTTCTGCGAGGTCAAGACCCGGCGAGCCGGCTCGGGTAGCCCGTGGGAGGCACTGCACTCGCGCAAGCAGGCGCAGGTCCGCCGCATGGCGGCCGCCTATCTCGTCGACGTTCTCGAGCGTCCGTGGGCGCCCGACCTGCGCTTCGACGCCGTCGGTGTCACACTCGACGGCCAGGGTCGCCTGATCTCGCTCGATCACCTCGAGGCTGCGTTCTAGTGGCTCTCGCTCGGGTCCTCACCTTCACCCTCGACGGAGTCGAGAGCCGCCGGGTATGGGTGGAAGCCGACATCCGCTCCGGGCTGCCGGCGTTCACGGTGGTCGGCTTGGCCGACAAGGCGGTGCGCGAGGCCCGGGAACGAGTGCGAGCGGCGATCGTGAACTCCGGCTTCGAGTTCCCGTTCAAGCGCATCACCGTCAATCTCGCTCCGGCGTCCCTACACAAGGTCGGGCCGGGCTTCGATCTCCCGCTGGCCGTCGCCGTCCTCGTGGCGAGCGGCCAGCTGTCCGGTGAGGTGATCGAGGGCTGTGCCGTTTGCGGCGAGCTGTCGCTCGCGGGGGAGGTCCGTCCCATCCGGGGGGCGCTCGCGATCGCCGAGGGGACCCGGCGTCATGGCCTGCGGCGGCTGATCCTCCCGCTGGCGCGAGCTCGCGAGGCTGCGCTCGTCGATTCGATCGAGGTCTGCGGAGTCGATTCGCTCACCCAGGTGGTCGAGCTCCTTCGCGGCGGTCGCCCGCCGGCGCCGCTTCCGTCCGAACCTGCACGCCCCGACCAGGATTTCGACGTGGGGCTCGATCTCTCGGACGTTCGCGGCCACAACGCGCTGATCCCGGCCGTGACCGTGGCCGCGGCCGGCGGCCACAACCTGTTCATGCACGGCCCGCCCGGAACCGGGAAGACCATGATCGCCCGCCGCATACCGTCCTTGTTGCCTCCGCTGAGTCCCGACGAGGCGATCGGCGTCACGCGCATCCACTCCGTGGCGGGCCTGCACGACGGGAACGGGCTCATCGCGCGTAGGCCGTTCCGGGCGCCTCATCACACCGTCTCGCCTTCTGGGCTGGTCGGCGGGGGCAGCAGCCCGTCGCCGGGAGAGGTGACGCTCGCCCACCACGGCGTGCTCTTCCTCGACGAGCTGTCGGAGTTCCCCCGATCGAGTCTCGAAGCGCTGCGTCAGCCCCTGGAGGACGGAAGAGTGGCGATCGTCCGAGGGCAGCGGCTGACCGTCTTCCCGAGCCGCTGCATGCTCGTCGCGGCGGCGAATCCCTGCCCATGCGGCATGGGCGAGGACCGTTGCCGTTGTACCGGCGCCGATCTCTCGCGCCACCAGCGCCGTCTCAGCGGCCCGTTGCTCGATCGCATCGACATCACGTTGTGCGTGGAACGCCCGCCGGCGAGCGCACTGCGCAGCCAGACGGCTCCGGCTTCGGACCACAAACGGGCGGAGGTGGTGGCCGCCCGCGAGCGGCAAGCGCGTCGCTTCGCCGGCACCGGCGTCACCTGCAACGCCCAGATGGGCTCGCGGATGCTCCGCGAGCTCTCCGGTGTGACTCCTGAAGCGACGAATCTGCTCTTCCGGCTGCATGACCGCGATGGGCTCAGCGCGCGCGGTCACGCCCGGGTCCTGCGCGTCGCTCGGACGGTCGCCGACCTCGACGGCAGCGACGCCGTCCTTCCGGGTCACGTCATGGAAGCCGCCGGTCACCGCACACAGCAGGCGAGAGCGGCATGACTCGGGGTCTGCACGCCTGCGACGCATGCCTGCGGCGGACCGATCTGATCGCGGCGATCGGCGGCGTCATCGACGTGCAGTGGCGTACCCGACGGGCGCGATCGCAGGTGCTCGGGCTTCCCGACGACGCCCTGCTCGGGCTCGCCCCGGCGGTCGAGACGCGGCGGCGGTACGAACGGTTTGATCCGGTCGCGGCGAGACGGCGGATCGCGGACGCTTGCCTGGCGGCCGTCTGTCGCTGCTCGGACGACTATCCCGGCAGACTGCGTGAGCTGCTCGACCCGCCGGCAGTGCTCCACATCGCCGGTGATCCGACGGTCTTGCGCGACGAGGACGCGGTGGCGGTCGTCGGCGCCCGGCGGGCGTCTCCGTACGGACTCGAGGTGGCCCGTGGGCTCGGGCGCGGCTTGTCGGCGGCCGGCGTGCCCGTGGTCTCCGGAATGGCACTCGGGGTGGACGCGGCAGCGCACACGGGCGCCCTCTCGGCGCCGGGAGCGACCGTGACCGTGCTCGCCGGCGGCGCCGACGTGCCGTATCCCGCAAGCACGCGTCGTCTGTACTCAGAGCTGCTCGTCCGCGGGGCGGTGGTGTCCGAGATGCCGCCCGGCTTCGGCGCCTTCCGCTGGTGCTTCCCGGCTCGCAACCGCCTCATCGCGGCCCTCGCGCGGATCACCGTCGTGGTCGAAGCCGCCGAGCACTCGGGTTCGCTGATCACCGCGGACTTCGCCGCCGACCTCGGCCGCCCTGTCGCCGCTGTGCCGGGCCAGGTGACGTCGAGTCTTGCGGCCGGCGGCAATGACCTGCTGCAAGCCGGCGCGGCCCTGGTCACCGGAAGCGCTGACGTCCTGGATCTGCTCTTCGCCGAAGGCGGCGGAGCAGGCCGCCCCCGGCCGCCCGCCGCCGCTCCCGCCGAGCCGCTCGAGCCCCACCTGCGAGCGCTGCTCGATGCGGTCGAACAGGGCGGGGGAAGCCTGGCCAGGCTGGCTGTCACCCCCGAAGCCGCCCGTGCGGCGCTGCAAGACCTGACCGAGCTCGAGCTCCGGGGCCTCATACGGCGCGGATTCGGCGGACGGTACGTCAGAGCGGCGAACGAGTGAAGGCTCCTACCCTGCATCGCGTGAGCCCCAAGCGAACGGTACCGACCGTCCTGGCCATCGCGGGCTCGGACTCGGGCGGGGGAGCGGGTATCCAAGCCGACCTCAAGGCGTTCGCCTGGTGTGGCGTCCACGGCACGACGGCGATCACCGCCCTGACCGCCCAGAACACCGTCGGCGTCACCGGTGTCCTGGGGGTTCCCGCGGAGTTCATCGAGGAGCAGGTGGCGGCCGTGGCCACCGACATCGGGGTGGACGCCGTCAAGACCGGCATGCTCGCTGACGCGGTCACCGTCGCCGCGGTCTCCCGGGCGTTCGACGGGCTGCGCACGGGCACCCCGCTCGTGGTGGATCCGGTCATGGTCGCCGAATCCGGCGCGGTCCTGCTCGACGAGCCGGCGCGCACCGCGCTCGTCGAGCTGCTCCTACCTCGAGCGACGGTGATCACGCCGAACGTCCCCGAGGCGCGTGTCCTGGTTGGTGACTCGGTGGATCCGGACGACCATGAGGCGCTCGTGCGTGCGCTGCACGGGCTCGGTCCCGGCGCTGTCGTCCTGACGGGGGGGCACCGCGACGAGATCGTCGACCTGTTCTTCGACGGCGCGACCCTGACGGAGATCACGGGTGCGCGCCACCCTGACGGCGCCGCTCACGGGTCGGGTTGCACCCATGCATCCGCGCTCGCTGCACACATGGCGCTCGGCTTCTCGCTGCTCGACGCCGCCCGCGCGGCCCGCGAAATAGCTTCGGAGGCGATCCGCAACGGGTTGCGCGGGCTGGGCGCAGGTGCCGGTCCGGTCGACGTGATCGGGCTCGCGGGTCGCCGGGCCGCGCTCCTGGCTGACCCCAGATCTGACAGTTGGCGCCCGGCCCCGGCGTCGGCAGCGCAAGCCCGTGGCATAATCGCCGGATGAAGTTCTTGCGTATGCGTCCGGGGTACGGCGAGCAGCTGATCGCCGAGGGTGACGTCACGGTTCCCGCTGAGCACGAGGCCCTGGTCGAGGAGTTCCGCCGTCAGCTCGACGGCGGCATGTGGGCCGCGGTACCGACCACCACCCGCACCGGGCGCCGTGAGGCGCAGATGGTCCAGACGTTCGAGCAGATCCCGCATGACTCGGGTCGCGTGATCTTCTTCCCGCGCGCCGCCGGCGGCGCCTGGTAGTGGGCGCCTTGCGCACGCGGGCATGACCGTCGCGCTGTGCGCCACCGCGATCGTGATCCTCGCCCTGTTGTGGGAGGTGTCAATGCCGTGGCTCGACCGCAAGCTCGACGCCCGTCGTCACCGGAGGGAGCACCCGGACGGCCTGCACGGCTATGACCCCGGCCGCGAGCGCCGCGCAGAGCAGAGGGCGCGGGAGCTCTTGCGCTCGTGCGTCAACGACGAGGAGTGGGGGATGTACCGCGACCTCGGCTTTCTACGCGTCTGGGGTGGCCATGCCAGCGGGCCTGACCAGAGCCAGGACTTCCGCGGCGCCCCGTACGCCTACCTGATCTACCCCCACAAGCCGATCGTCGCCTACCTGCCGCAGACCCGCCAGCTGCTCAATGAGTACTGCGTCGAGTTCCCGGACGAGACCCGTCCGTACGGCTCTGCGCGCCTGCCCGACTCAGACGACGTCCTGGCGAAGTGGATGGCGCTGAACGCGGACGAGACGCGTCTGATCTCCGCCGCGAACATGCACCTTCCGGGCCGCCAGGTCGATCCGCGGCAGGTGACCCGCGACTTGTGGCGCCTCAGTCAGTGGGAACGCGAGCGTCTTGCCCGCGAGCAGCGGCGGGCGGCCGCCCCGGGCGGGCCCGGCGGCTCCGTCCCCGCTCCCTAGCAACTCGCGGCCGCCACGGCACTGCGGTAAACCGCGCCCGCCGGCACTAAGCTTCTCCGCGTGTCAAACGGCCGGCTCGATCCCAAGCACAATTCGCGCGCGCTCACCGAAGGTGCCGAGCGCGCGGCCGCCCGCGCCCAGCTGCACGGCATCGGCTTCGATGCCGAAGCGCTCTCCAAGCCGCTGATCGGCGTCGCGTCGACGTGGACGGAGACGATGCCGTGCAACTTCCGGCTACGCGCGCTCGCCGCCAAGGTCAAGGAAGGGATCCGAGCCGCCGGCGGCACTCCCATGGAGTTCAACACGATCGCGATATCCGACGCGATCACCATGGGGACGAGCGGGATGAAGACCAGCCTGGTCTCTCGAGAGGTCATAGCCGACTCGATCGAGCTCGTCGTCCGCGGCCACCTGTTCGACGCTGTGGTCGGCCTTGCGGCCTGCGACAAGACGATCCCGGGGGTCGTGATGGCGCTCGCGCGGCTGAACGTCCCCGGGCTGCTGCTCTACGGCGGCTCGATCGCCCCGGGCCACTACGAGGGCCGGGACATCACCATCCAGGAGGTCTTCGAGGCGGTTGGAGCGCACGCCGCCGGCAGGATCACCCGTCAGCAGCTGACCGCCATCGAGGAAACAGCCTCGCCGGGCGCCGGCGCCTGCGGCGGGCAGTTCACCGCAAACACTATGGCGATGGCATTCGAGGTCCTCGGCATCTCACCCATGGGCTCGAGCATGGTTCCCGCCGAGCACGCGAGCAAGGCGGACGTCGCTGTCGGAGCCGGCAAGCTGGTGATGGACGTGCTCGACCGCGGTCAGCGCCCCCGCGACGTCATAACCCGCGACTCGCTCGAGAACGCGATTGCCGCCATCGCCACCTCGGGCGGCTCGACCAACGGCGTGCTGCATCTGCTGGCCGTCGCCCGTGAGGCGGGCGTCCCGCTCGACATCGACGACTTCGACCGTATCGCGTCAAAGACGCCGCTGCTGTGCGATCTCAAGCCAGGTGGCCGGTACGTCGCCGTGGACCTGTACGCCGCGGGCGGAATCCCCGTCGTCGCGAAGCGTCTGGCCGAAGCGGGGATCCTCCACGAGGACGCTCAGACCGTGACGGGCCGGACGGTGGGTGAGCACGCACGCGAGGCCGTAGAGCCCGACGACGCGCCGCCGGTCGTCCGCTCGCTCGACAACCCGATCAAGGCCACGGGCGGTCTGGCCATCCTGCGGGGCAACCTGGCACCCGATGGGTGCGTCGTCAAGCTCTCGGGTCATGAACGGGTTCTTCACGAGGGCCCGGCGCGCGTCTTCGAATCCGAAGAAGACGCCATGGCCGCCGTGACTTCCGGCTCGATCGAGGCGGGTGACGTACTGGTCATCCGAAACGAGGGCCCCGCCGGCGGACCCGGTATGCGCGAGATGCTCGCGGTCACCGCCGCGCTGGTGGGGGAGGGGCTCGGCGAGGACGTGGCGCTGCTCACCGACGGGCGCTTCAGCGGCGCCACACATGGGTTCATGGCCGGACACGTCGCCCCGGAGGCCCTGCACGGCGGCGCGATCGCCGCCGTCGCGGACGGCGACCGAATCACCATCGACGTGCAATCCCGTCGCCTCGACGTCGCGCTCTCAGACGAGGAGATCGCCGCGCGGGTGGCGGCCTATGAACCGCCGCCGCCCGAGTACGAGACCGGAGTGCTGGCCAAGTACGCGAAGCTCGTGTCGAGCGCCTCGGAGGGCGCCGTCACGCGCTAGGAGGCCCCTGAAGAACAGAACGGCCCGGGCTGACGGCGGCGTGGCCCGAGCCAGGCGACTCACCCATTCGCAGGCCGATGAATGTCCTGCCGCCTATCCGGGTGGTGATCTGGCGATGCATCCACGTCGGCGTCAGATTTGGCGGACTTCTTCGGGGGTCTCCTAGGCCGCGTGCACGCCGGTGACGCCGGCTTCAGGCACCGGATCGCCGGCCACGAACCCTCGCAACAGCTCGTTGAAGCGGGTGGGCCGCTCGATCATCGGCGCGTGGCCCGTGTCGTCGAAGACGATCCGCCGGGCGTTGTCGCCGATGAGCTCCTCGAAACGGCGCGAGTCGCCCACCGGCACGAGCATGTCGTTGCGGCCCCACACGATGAGGACCGGCATCGAGATCTCGGTGAGCCGCTCACGGAAGGAGTAGCTCATCAACGCGTCCAGGGCGTCGACGTACCCGGGCTTGCCGACGCCGCTCAATAGCTCCCAGGTCAGCGGGGGCGACAGCTTCTCGGGGTAGCGGATGACGGTCTGCAGCGCCGCCCGCCGCAGGCGTGGCCGCCGGACCACCAGGTCGCGGCGCTCGATGAAGTAGCGGGCGTTGGCCGAGAGCAGCCGGGCGGCGCCGAGCAGCGGCTCACGAGGCTGGTCTTCGATAGAGAGGCCGGCGGCGGAGACCAGCACGAGGCGCTCCACGCGCGTCGGGAGCGAGAGGGCGAGCTCCGCACCGATGAAGCCGCCCATCGAATTGCCGACCACGGCCGCCACCTCGATGTGCAGCGCGTCGCACAGCGCGTCCACCACTCGCGCGTAGCCCTGGATGGAGATGGCCTCCGCCGGCAGCTCTGAGAACCCGAAACCGGGCAGGTCCATCGCCACGACCCGGTGGGTCTCCATGAGCGGCGGGATGCTGAGCAGCCAGTTCTGCCAGTTGCCGCCCAACCCGTGGATGTAGAGCAGCGCGGGCTTGTCGTCTCCGCCGGTATCGACGGTGTTCACCCGCCGTCCGAGAACGTCGATCCGTCGGGTCATCGAAGGCCAGTCGACCCCCATCCAGGACGCGTCGTCGCCGTCGGCGTACGTGGCGTCCGCACCTGGGCGGATGAGGCCGTTCTGGACGGTCGCGACGATCTGACGCCGTACGGTCGCCATGGTTCTACGGTATCTGACGCACATGCGCATCGCGATCGACATCGACTCGACCCTGCACCCCTACTGGGACCAGCTGGCGAAAGCGGCCCGGCACCGCTTCGGCGTCGATCTCGTCTACGAGGACCAGGTCACCTGGGGCATCTCGCTCCTGCGACCCGAGCAGCTGCGCGCCTGTGTCGCCGAGACCCACCGCGAGGAAGCCGTACTCGCGGCGCGTCCCTATCCGGGAGCGGTGAAGACGGTTCGCGCGTGGCATGACGCCGGTCACTTCATCCACATCACCTCGCATCGCGTGACCGAGGCCCAGGGCGCCACCGCGCGCTGGCTGGATTCGATCGGTCTGCCGTACGACGAGCTGTACTGCTCCTTCGACAAGGTCTCGCGCTGCGTCGAGATCGAGATCGACGTGCTGATCGACGACTCGCCGGTCAACCTCGCCACCGCCAGTGAGCGCGGCATCACGGCCGCGACGCTCGAGCACCCGTGGAACCGCGACGTGTGCGAGGAGGAGGACGTCATCTGCGCCGCCGACTGGCCCGGCCTGGCTGAGCGCCTGGCTCCGCTGCTCGCCCGCGGGCGGACACCGGTTTGAGCGCTGCGTCGAGCCGTGGCGGCGGGGAGGCGGGGCCTCCAGCGCAGCTCCCGAGTTCCCCGAGAGCCCACCTTCCGGCGATCGAATCCGAGCGCCAGGTGACCGACTGGGGGCGCTCGGAGCGGGTGGAGCGCTTCATGGACCGGACGCTGTATGAGTTCCTCTACCACTACTGGTTCCGCTGTGAGGTGGAGGGCATCGAGCACGTTCCCTCGAGTGAGGGAGCGTTGCTGGTCTCAAATCACGCCGGCGCGCTCCCGCCCGACGCGGCGATGATCACCAAGGCCATTCAGGAGGAGCACACACGGCCGCGGCCCGTGCACCTCACCGTCGAGCACTTCTTCAAGGGCTATCCCTTTTTCTCCATGCTCGTGGCCAAGATCGGCGGGGTTCCGGCGCACCCGGCGAACGTGCAGCGCCTGCTCCACGACGAGCGTCAACTCGTTCTGGTCTTCCCGGAAGGCAGCAAGGGCAGCGGCAAGCTCTACAAGGACCGCTACCGTCTGCGGCGCTTCGGACGCGGCGGTTTCGTCGAGGCCGCGATGCGCGCGCAGGTCCCGATCGTCCCGATCGCCGTGGTCGGAGCGGAGGAGGCGGCGCCGGCTTTCGCGCAGCTGCCCCTGATGAAGCGCCTGACCGGGCTCATCTACTTCCCCATCACCCCGACGTTCCCGCACGGCGGGATTCCGGGGATGGTCGGCTTCCTGCCGGCCAAGTTCCTCATCCGCTTCCTCGAGCCGATCCCGACCGATCAGTGGGGCGAGGACGCCTGGGAGGATCGTGGGCTTGTTCAGTCCGTGGCCGAGGAGGTCCGGGCCCGCATCCAGGACGAGCTGCACGACATGCTCTCCAAGCGGCGATCGGTCTGGTTCGGGTAGGAGGCGACCGTGAGATCGCGCCGCATCCTCATCACGGGCGTGTCGAGCCATTGGGGTGGCCGGCTCGCCGAAGAGCTCGAGCACGACCCGGAAGTCGAGACCATCATCGGCGTGGATCCGTCCGAACCCACGCGCGAGCTCGAGCGGACGGAGTACGTCCGCGTCGGTGCCCAGCATGCGCTGCTGCGGCGCATCGTGCTCGCGGCGGAGATCGACACGGTGATCGACACCCGCCTGATCGCCGACTCGGCGGCCGCCTCACCGCGAGACGCGCACGAGAACAACGTGATCGGCACCATGAACATCCTGGCGGCCTGCTCGGGCGGCGGGCGCGATCCCAACCCCGTCCGCAAGGTGATCTTCAAGTCGAGCGCGCACTACTACGGTGCCGAGCGCGACGATCCCGCATTCTTCACCGAGGGCATGCAGCGCCCGCATGCGCCCGCCACTCGCATCGAGCGCGACATCGTCGAGGCAGAGCGCGCGGTCCGGTCCTTCGGTGACCGCAACGCCGGTATCTCGGTGACCGTGCTGCGCTTCGTCAACGCCCTCGGGCCGGGGATCCGCAGCTCGCACACCTCGCTCTTCTCGCTCCCGGTCGTGCCCTCCATCCTCGGCTTCGATCCCCGATATCAATTCATCCACGAAGAGGACATCGTCGGAGTTCTCGCCCATGCGGTTCGCGAGGACCTCAACGGGACATACAACGCGGCCGGCGACGGGGTGCTCGCCCTCTCCGAGGTCGCCGGCCTCCTGGGCAAGCCGCTCGTCCCCATCCTGCCGCCGTGGGGAACGCGCCTGGCCGCCATGCCGCTGCGCCGTGTCGGCCTCCGGGTCCCCGACGAGGTGCTCCACCAGCTGCGCTTCGGTCGCGGCGTGGACAACCGCAAGCTGAAGGCCTCGGGTTACCGTCTGCGCTTCACGTCGCGGGAAGCCGTCGCCAGGCTGGCCGAGCACTTGAGAGTGGCGGCCGTCACCTCCTCGCAGGCCGAGCCCTACCGGTACGAACGCGAGGTGGAGGCGTTTCTGCGCTGGAGTCCCAGCGTCCGCAACGCCACACCGCATGAGCTCGACCGCTACGGCCCGGACGAGCTCGCGCGCCTGGCGCGGCTGCTCCAACAGGTGGCCGACGAGCGCGAGCGCGCCACGCGGTGACGTCGCGAGGCCTGATCGTCCCCTGGGGGGCGAAACCTGGGCCCTCCGGGCACGCATGTAATCGGCAGGGGCGGTTGCAGTACTAGCCCTGCGTCGGAACACCTCCTACAGTTTCCTTCCGCAGTCGTCCGTTCTTCGTTCCCCTTATGCGCATTCGCTCCATCGCCATTCTCGTCGGCCTGCTGGTCGCGTCTCTCCTGGCAGCGGCCGGGGGTGTGTACGCCTATGACTCGAGCCGGTCGGACGTCATCGCCAAGGGCGTCAGGGTCTCAGGCGTCGACGTGGGCGAGATGAAGCCCCGCGAGGCGCGAGCGGTGCTGCAGCGCACGTTGCTCCAGCCGCTTCGCAAGCCCGTGACGGTGCGCTACCGGGATCGGCGCTTCAAGCTGACGGCCTCGCAAGCACGCGTCGGCATCGATCTCGACGGGTCGGTCGACTCGGCCATGGCGCGCTCTCAAACCGGCAACATGTTCACGCGGACCGTGCGCGGCGTCCGCGGGGAGCGCCTCGCTGTCGAGGTGCCCGTCGAGGTCAAGTACTCCAAGGCAGCCGTCAAGCGCCTGGTCAAGCGCGTCAGCGACAAGCTCGACAAGCCTGCCCGCGATGCTGACGTCTCGTTCGCCGGGGGGCAGATCGAACGCAAGCCTTCAAGGACAGGGCGCGCTGTGCGCACCGCGGCGCTCCGCCGCCGTATCAATGCGGCGCTCCTCTCACTGGACGGCCCGCGGACCGTCAGAGTCCACACCCGCGTCGTGCGACCGAAGGTCTCGACGCAGAAGGTCGCCGCCAACTACCCCGCGGTCCTGATAGTCGACCGTGGATCCTTCAGGCTCACGCTCTATAAGAACCTCAAGCTGGCCAAGACCTACGGGATCGCGGTGGGACAGGTGGGCCTCGACACACCGGCCGGCGAGTACAAGATCCAGAACAAGGCGATCGACCCGGCCTGGAGCGTGCCCGACTCGGATTGGGCCGGCGACCTGGCCGGCCAGGTCATCCCGGGCGGCACGCCCGAGAATCCGCTCAAAGCCCGCTGGCTCGGAGTCTATGGCGGGGTCGGCATCCACGGGACCTCCGACGAGGGTTCAATCGGCTCCAACGCCTCTCACGGCTGTATCCGCATGCGTGTCGCGGAAGTCAAGGAGCTGTACGACGAGGTGCCGGTGGGCGCCCCGATCTACATCGCCTGACGTAGATCGCCGGTCCCCACGGCGACCGCAGGACACAACCTCCCTAGGCAGCGAAGGCCTTGATCTCGGCCACCTCGACTTCATGCCATCCCTGTTGCAGCAGCAGGGCTTGGTGATCGGAGTGGCGAAGGCAGAGCGTGCCGATGTACACGCCCCGCGTCTGCTTGCGCATCACCGCGTACCACATCGTGGTCGCATCGCCCGTGCCTTGGATGCGAAACCACGGCGGCGGCGGCGGGTCTGACTCGGGCGCGACACCGGCCTCGACGAGCTGTCGCTGGGTGGCGACCTGACCTGTGTCGGTGTGGATGAAGAACACGGCCATATCGGGGCGCGTCCAGGTTAGCGAGGCGTGGCGCTCCGAACTCGGTCGCTTCGACGCGGACCTGCACCGTCGAGGCGCCGCCGAGCGGACCCGCGGTGCCTACGGTGCCGACGTCGAGGAATTCGCCCGCTGGGCCACTGCGCTCGGCCTCTCGCCGACCCAGATCGGCTATCCCGTGCTCCGCCGCTACGCGGCCGCGCTCTCCGAGCGGCGGGCGGCTCCCGCGACCGTCGCCCGCAAGCTCGCCTCGCTGCGGGCCTTCTTTCGGACCCTGGTCGAGCACGGCGAGCTACGCGCGAATCCCGCCGACCTTATGGCGACGCCCAGGAAGCCGCGTCATCTGCCAGACGTCATGAAGCCCGAAGAGGTCGCGGCGCTGTTGGATCGCATTCCGACTACCACGCCGCTCGAGCTGCGTGACCGCGCCCTCTTCGAGCTCGCCTACGCCTGCGGCCTGAGGGCGGAGGAGCTCGTCAACCTCGATTTGCAGGCCGTGGACTTCGATGCGGAGCAGGTGCGAGTGGAAGGCAAGGGCGAAAAGACGCGCTTCGTCCCGGTGGGCGAGCCCGCACTTCGCGCCATGGCGCGCTACCTCGAGCGCGCCAGAGAGGCGCTCGCAGCGCCGGGAAGCGAGAAGACGGAGCCCGCGCTGTTTCTCTCCAAGTCGGGTCGGCGGCTCTCGACTTCTGACGTGCGCCGCCGCCTCAGGGTGTGGGCGCGCCTCGCCGCCGCTCAGGGCGCGGTCCACCCACACGCGCTGCGCCACTCCTTTGCGACCCACCTGCTCGAGGGCGGCGCCGATCTAAGAGCCATCCAGGAGCTCCTGGGACACGCCTCGATCAGTACCACCCAGATCTACACC
>JACCYI010000033.1 GCA_013696535.1 Solirubrobacterales bacterium | reverse complement strand
CCCATCGCCTCAGGCCTGAAGTGAAGCGCACCCCACGGCAACCGGCGCCCGAGGTCCTGAAGCTCCTCGTCGCCCCAGCACTCCGCGTCGCGCACGGCGCCGGCGTTCTCCGGCGGATAGAGCGGCGGCTCGGGCCGGAGCTCCTCGAGCCGCTCGAGGATGGCTCGTGAACCGTGGACGGGCCGGCCGTCGACGAGCAGGCCGGGAACCGTCCGGCGCCCCTCGCCGTAGAGGCTCTCCATCTCCTCGCCGTGCGATCCGGGCGTCAGGTCGATGCGCTCGTATTCGAGATCCTTGAACCGCAGGGCGGCGGCCACGGTGAGGCAGGGATGCGAAGGGGCGAGGGCATGCAGCGTCAGGGACGGCGTGAAGCTCATGGGCGCAAGTGTGCCCGATAGGGCATGCTCGAGAATGCCAAGGCGAATCGAAGGGGGAACAAGGGTGAAGATCGGCTTCTGCATGCTGCTCTGGACGACGAACGTCACGGAGGGCGACCGTGCGCTGCTCGAGGACATCAGGGCCACGGGCTACGACGGCGTCGAGATCCCGATCTTCGAAGGCGAGCCTGACGACTACGCGAAGCTCGGCTCCATGCTCGACGACATCGGGCTCGAGCGAACGGCGATCACGATCATCCCGACGTCCGACGAGAACCCGCTGGCGGAGGATCCGGCCATCCGTGAGAGAGCCGTGGCCCACATCGGCCAGCGGGTCGACTGCACGAGGGCACTCGGGGCCTCACAGCTGGCCGGCCCGCTGCAGCAGACCCTCGGCCACTTCTCGGGCGCCGCTCCGACGGACGTCGAGCGTGAACATGCGCGAGAGGTCCATCGCCGGGCGGGTGACCACGCGGCCGAGAACGGGATCCGGCTGGTGCTCGAAGCCGTGAACCGGTTCGAGAGCTACTTCGCGAACACGATGGATGACCTCGCGGCTTATCTCGACTCGGTCGACCATCCGGCCGTCACGGGGATGTACGACACCTTCCACGCCAACCTGGAGGAGAGCGATCCGGTCGCTGCGTTCACCGAGAACGTGCGCCACATCTCCTACGTCCACATCTCCGAGAACGACCGCGGCGTGCCGGGGCGGGGGCATGTGTCGTGGCCTGCGACCTTCTCGGCCATCAAGCGGTCTGGCTACGACGGCTGGCTGACGATCGAGGCCTTCGGCCGTGGGCTGCCGGACCTTGCCGCTGCGACGCGCGTCTGGCGTGACTTCTTCGAGAGCCCGGAAGTGGTCTACCGGGAGGGCTACCGACACATCGCGGACAGCTGGGCCTCGGCCTGAGACGCCCGTCGGTATGGCTCGATTAGAGTGGCCGCCGAGACGACGACTGGAGAGAGCATGCCGAGACCGATCACCCTGTTCACGGGACAGTGGGCCGACCTGACGCTCGACGACGTCGCAGCGAAGTGCGCGTCGTGGGACTACGACGGCCTAGAGCTGGCGTGCTGGGGCGACCACTTCGATGTCGATCGCGCACTGGCCGAGCCCGACTACGTGAACGGTCGCCGGGAGCTGCTCGAGCGTCACGGCCTCGGCTGCTGGGCGATCGGGGCCCATCTCGTGGGGCAGGCGGTCTGCGATCCCATCGACGACCGCCACCGCGGGGTGCTCCCGCCCGATGTGTGGGGTGACGGAGATCCCGAGGGGGTGCGCACGCGTGCCGCCGAGAAGCTCAAGGACACCGCACGGGCGGCGGCCCAGTTCGGCGTCGAGGTCGTGACCGGATTCACCGGCTCGCCCATCTGGCACATGCTGTATTCATTCCCGCCCAACGACTGGGGGGCGATCGAGCGCGGTTACGAGCAGTTCGCCGAGCGGTGGGGACCCATCGTCGACGTCTTCGACGCGGAGGGCGTGAAGTTCGCGCTCGAGGTCCATCCGACGGAGATCGCCTACGACTTCGTCACCACGCGCAAGACGCTCGCCGCCCTCGATCGGCGCGAGGGCTTCGGGATCAACCTCGACCCGAGCCACTTCATCCCCCAGTTCCTCGATCCGGCGGCCTTCGCGATGGAGTTCGCCGACCGTATCTACAACGTCCACGTCAAGGACTCCCAGGTGACGCTCGACGGTCGGCGGTCGATCCTCGGCTCCCACATCGACTTCGGCGAGGCGGAACGCGGTTGGAGCTTCGTGTCGCCGGGCCACGGCGACGTCGACTTCGAGACCCTGTTCCGAGTGCTCAACCGGATCGGCTACCAGGGCCCGCTCGCCGTCGAGTGGGAGGACTCGGGCATGGATCGCGACTGGGGCGCCCCCGACGCCGCGGCTTTCCTGCGCCGGACCGACTTCTCACCGTCCTCGGTGATCTTCGACGCCGCCTTTCAGGGGTCGGAATGACCGAGGGCGGCTTCCTCACCACCGGGGCGACGGCCGGCGCCGGCGACGTCCCGCACATCGGCGTCGGGATGCTCGGCTACGCATTCATGGGCAAGGCGCACTCCAACGCCTTCAAGACCCTGGCCTACATGACCTGGCCACCCCCGATGATGCCCGACCTGATCGCCCTGGCCGGACGCGACGGGCAGGCTGTCGCGGACGCGGCTCAGCGGTACGGGTTCGAGCGCGCGGTCACCGACTGGCGCGAGCTCGTGGCAGACCCGCGGGTGGAGCTCTTCGACAACGTCGCCCCCAACAACCTGCACGGTGAGCCGACCATCGCCGCAGCCGAAGCGGGCAAGCACGTGATCTGCGAGAAGCCGCTGGGTCGTAACGCGGCCGAAGCGTTCGAGATCTGGCAGCGGGTCGAGGCCGCCGGGGTCAAGCACCTCTGCGCCTTCAACTACCGCTTCGTCCCGGCCGTGCGCCTGGCGCGGCAGATGATCGCCGCCGGGGAGATCGGCGAGATCCACCACTTCCGCGGCAAATACCTGCAGGAGTGGATGACCGACCCGTCGGCGCCCGTGAGCTGGCGCCTGCAGGCCGAGGACGCCGGCTCGGGAGCCCTGGGGGACCTCGGCGCGCACGTGATCGACCTGGCGCGCCACCTCGTGGGCGAGATCGACACGGTGAGCGCGCTCACCCGAACCTTCGTCGAGGACCGGCCGGGTGGACACGTCTCCGTCGACGACGCGTTCGAGGCGATCGTCGCCTTCGAGCAGGGCGCCGTCGGCACGCTCGAGGCCTCGCGGTTCGCGCTCGGCAACAAGAACGGCTTCACCTGGGAGATCAACGGCTCGAAGGGCTCTATCCGCTTCGACCTCGAGCGCCTCAACGAGCTCCAGGTCCACCTTCCTTCCTCCACGCCCGGCGCCTCCGCCCAGGGCTTCCGGACCGTCCTCGTGTCAGAGCCCGAGCACCCGTTCTGGGAGCATTGGTGGCCGCAGGGCCACATGATCGGATGGGAGCACACCTTCGTCCACGAACTCCACCACTTCTTGAGCGCAATCCGGACAGGGGGTGACGTCGGGCCGTACGGGGCGGATTTCGAGGACGGGTACCGGGCGGCCGAGGTCTGCGACGCGATCCTGCGATCCGCGGGCTCGGGTGCACAGGTCGTGTTGGAATACCGCGGCTGACGCCGTGCTGGCTCTGGTCACGACCCCGGGTGAGGCGGAGAGCACCGAAGTCGCCGACGTTCCCGATGCGCGCCCGGACGCAGACCAGGTCCTCATCCGGACACTCGAGGTCGGCGTCTGCGGGACGGATCGCGAGATCTCCGAAGGTCTCTTCGGGGCCGCGCCCGGATCGCGGCGGCAGCTGGTGCTCGGTCACGAGTTCCTCGGGACGGTCGAGCAGGACGGTCATGGGTTCTCGCGCGGCGATCTCGTCTCGGCGACCGTTCGGCGCTCCTGTGGAAAGTGCCGCGCCTGCGCCGAAGGGTCACCCGACGCATGCTTCACCGGTGACTACTCGGAGCGGGGCATAACCGGCCTCGACGGGTACGCGTCCGAGCTCGTCGTCGAATCGCCCGAGCACCTCGTGCCGGTGCCGGCCTCACTCGGGCGCCTCGGTGTGCTGGCGGAGCCGTCGGCGGTCTGCGCTCGAGGGATCCGCCACGCGCGAGCCATCGGCGAGCGTCAACCGTGGGACCCCGGTCGTGCCC
>JACCYI010000372.1 GCA_013696535.1 Solirubrobacterales bacterium | reverse complement strand
GCGTGGCGGTGAGTCACCACGATGCGGCCCACGTCTGCCGGCTGGTGCCCGGCGGCACGCAGTGCCTTGACGATCTTGGCCGCGCCGCCCGGCGTGCCGGTGTCGATCAGGGTGAGCACGTCGGCCTCGACGACGAAGGCGTTGACCACCGCCCTGGGGAACAGCAGCTCGGTGACGCCGGGTATGGGTTGGGACATGGAGCCAGCGTAGGCCACGGCGAGCCGCGCCGCGGCAGGGGTGCTGACCTGCTGACCCCGGCACCCGATCACTCCGTGGGCCATCGTGCCGCTTCCTGCGGTCAGATCACCCACGCAGGCGTCCGGGCGAGGTAGGCGACCCGCGAGCACGGCGGCGAGCCGATCGGGCAGCAGGTGATCCGCAGGAACGCGGAACGGGATGCCGGCGGCCTTGATCTTGCGTTTGGCCCGCACGAGCCGCTGGGCCATCGTCGCCTCGGCGACGAGGAAGGCGCGGGCGATCTCAGCCGTGGTCAGCCCGCCGAGCGTGCGCAGGGTGAGTGCGACCTGCGCGTCGCTGTCCAGCGCCGGGTGGCAGCAGGTGAAGACGAGCTCGAGCCGCTCGTCCGGGAACCTCGACGCCTCCGTGGGGTCCTCCGTCTTGTCGGCCACCTCGAGCAGGCGGGTCTTCGCGGCCAGCGTGCGATCGCGGCGGATGCGGTCGATCGCCCGGTTGCGGGCCGTCGCCACCAGCCAGGCGCCGGGGTCGTCGGGGACCCCGGCGCGCGGTCAGCGCTCCGCGGCGATGGCGAAGGCCTCCTGCGCGGCGTCCTCGGCGAGGTCGAAGTCGCCGAGGAAGCCGATCAGGGCAGCAAGGACACGTCCCCACTGCTCGCGGAAGGTCCGCTCGAGGAGGCCTACCAACGCACCTCGGTCAACGGGCGGATCTCGACCGCTCCGCCCATCGAGGCGGCCGGGATCTTCGACGCGACCTCGATCGCCGCGTCGAGGTCCTCGGCTTCGAAGAACCCGTAGCCGCCGGTCGCCTCCTTGAGCTCGGCGAACGGGCCGTCGGTGATGAGCGTCCTGCCGTCCTGCACCCGCACGGTCGTCGCCGTGTCGGGATGCTCCATGCGGACGCCGCCGGTGAAGCCGGCCGTCTCGTTGAGCGCCTTGTACGCGCCGTACACCGCATGCTTCTCGGCGTCGGGAAGGGCCTCCCACTCCTCCGACCCGGGGAGCGGGGTCGTGCCCTGGTGGATCAGCAGCATGTACTTCATCGCTTCCTCCTTCTCGCAATGGTCGCCCCTGAGACGAACGAGGAGCGACGATTTCGACAGCGTCGCGCAAATCCGGTCAGCCGGCCGGCGCCGGCGCCCATGGAGGCTGTCTCAGGCGACGGCGTCGAGGTTGAGCCGCACGTAGTCGAGCTCATCGAGCAGGGCGGCGGCGTGGAGGGCCTGCTCGTGAGCGTCCGGCTGGCCGTGGAGGACGACCGTCTCCAGGTAGCCGGCCAGGTCGCCGACCCGGGTCGGCTTGGGCTCGAGCCACGCGCGAGCGCTCGTGAACCCGGCCGCGCGCAGCCGTCGCTCCGTGTCCTCGGGCGTGGCGTACAGCCAGGTCCCGGGCCGCTGACCGACGACTTCGAGGACCCGGGCGAGGTTGCCGTGGCCACCGCACTGGGCGACCAGGCGGCCTCCGGGCTTCAGCGCCGCGCGGAGCCGCTCGAACAGCGTCTCGTGATCGGTGATCCAGTGGAAGACCGCGCAGGAGAAGACGACGTCGACGGGCTCGACGGCCAGCTCGAGGAGGTCCTGCCGCAGGACGGGCGTGCCGGCCGGCAGGCTCGCGCGGGCCAGCTCGACCATGGCGGGATCGGCGTCCACCGCGACGACGCTCGGCGAGTGCTCCAGCAGCAGACGTGTGACACGGCCGCTTCCACTCCCCGCGTCGAGCACGGTCTCGTGGCGCTGGATGCGAGCGCGCTGCAGGATCTCCCGTGCCCACGCCTCCTGCGGGTCGGCGAGCCGGTCGTAGGCCGCAGCGTCCCAGGTCACCGCATGAGCTCCGGCGGGAGCGCCTTCGGGCCGTCCGGATAGAGCATCGCGAGGCGCTCCTCGGTCATCTCGAGAGTGTTGGCCGGTTCGGGCGGAGCGCCCACCACCAGCCACAGCGCGTCGGCATCGGTGTCGTTGAAGAGCTGGCGCACGGTGTCGGCCTCGACCAAGACAACCGAAAGCGGGTCGAGGGTGAGGAGCTCACCCCCGACGCGCATCCGTCCCGTCCCCTCCAGGAGGACGTAGAGCTCGGACTGCTGCTCGTGGCGATGCTTGGTCGAAGCCTGCCCGGGCGCCAGGCGCCACAGGCGCGCTCCGAGCGTGTCGGCATCCAGCTGCTTGGCCAGATCGGTGTTCAGGACGCCCATCTGGTTGGACGGCCGCCAGAACGCGGCTTCGGCGGACAGGACTCGATGGCTCACGGCATGCTCCGAGGAGTGTTGAAGGGGCAGATCAGACACGAGACGGCGGACTTTGCCTGCGCGGACCGACCGTGAGCGAACCGTGAGGGCCGCCCGCTCGCGCTCGGCTTCGGTCAGTACACGAACTCGCTCTCGCTGGAGAGCTCGGCGACGTCGAGGACGCGCTCGTGGAGCACGCCGAGGCCACCGTCGAAGTTGTACTCCGTGACGCGGAACCTGCCGCCGTCGTAGAGCTCCTCGACGTAGGCGACGTGGCCGGGTCTGGACCCGGCCGGAACAGCCAGCAGCGCGCCGACGCGCGGCTTGCGCCCGGTGCGCAGGCCGGCGTAGCGGGCGTTGCGCGCCCAGTTGCCACCGTCCCAGTCGAGCATGACGTACTGGCCGCCCGCAACCGGCCCGCCGGCCAGCAGCCACTCGGCGTAGTGCTTGGTCTCGGCGCGGAGCACGACGTCCGGGCGCTTTTGGAAGGCCCAGTCGGTGCACTGCCCGTTGCCGTGGAAGAAGGCGAAGCCGTCGAACGAGCCGGCGACGGCCTCCTCGGCCAACCGCCGGGCGCGCTCGGGCGTC
>JACCYI010000365.1 GCA_013696535.1 Solirubrobacterales bacterium | reverse complement strand
CTCGCGTGTTATCCGGTTGCTCCGGACCACGTCGCCGAGCTCGCTGCTGCTCGCCTCGCTGGACGCCGCCCGCCGGCAGCTCGCCATCCACGGCGAGGCGCTGCTGGAATGCACGCTCAGCGCGGCCGCCCGCGCCCGCGAAGCGATCAATCGGGTGCCGGGCTGCGTGGTGGTCGGCGAGGACCTCGTGGGTGGCCCGGGTGTCGCCGCTTGGGACCCGCTGCGGATCGTGATCGACGTGCGCGCGACGGGGTGCGCGGGATACGAGGTGGCTGAAGCGCTGCGTGCCGCCTTCGATGTGCAGGTCGAGCTCGCCACCCAGGCCACGCTGGTGCTCGTCCTCGGGCTCGACCAGCCGTTGGACGCCCTTGAGCGCTTCACGCACGACCTCGCGTCGACCGTCGCGCGGATGGCCCGCCCGGGCGCCGGCTCGGTCCTCGCGCGATCGCCCGGCGCACTCGTCAACGAGGTGGCCGCCACCCCTCGTGAGGCGTTTCTCGGTGAGACGGAGGTGATCGAGGTCTCACGAGCCGACGGGCGGATCTCCTCCGAAGCCATCGCGGGGTACCCGCCCGGCATCCCCGCCCTGCTGCCCGGCGAGCGGATCACCGTCGAGCTCGTGGACTACCTGCGCGAGCTGGCGGGCGCAGGAGCACGATTGCACGGAGCGAGCGACCCGGAGTTCCGCACCGTCACCGTGCTCCGCTGAGGCGATGGACGCCGAGTCGCTGAGCGCCCTGATCGATCGGGCCCTGGAGGAGGACATCGGCGCGGGAGACGTGACCACGGAGGCGACGGTTCCGCCCGCCGCCCGGGCTCGGGCGACGATCACCCAGAAGCAGCCCGGCGTGATCTATGGATTGCACGCGGCGGAGGCGGTGTTCCGCCGCTTGGATCCCGACGCGCTGGTCGAGCGGCTGGGGCGGGAGGGAGAGTGGCGCGAGCCGCCGGCACCGGTCCTCCGCGTGACCGGGTCCGCGAGTGCGCTCCTGACCGCCGAGCGAACCGCGCTGAACTTCCTGCAGCGGCTCTCGGGTGTCGCCACCGCGAGCGCGCGCGCCGTTCGCCTCGTGCGCGAGGCCGGAGGGAGCGCGGTCATCCTCGACACCCGCAAGACCACTCCCGGCCTGCGAGTCCTCGAGAAGGCCGCCGTCGCCGCAGGCGGCGCCGCCAACCATCGCGCCGGGCTCTACGACGCGTTTCTGATCAAGGAGAACCACGTCGCCCTGGCGGGGGGGATAACCCAGGCGGTGCGAGCCGCGCGCGGCGCGCATCCTGACCTCGCCGTCGAAGTCGAGGTGCGTGATCCGGCCGAGATCGACGAGGCGCTCGGAGTCGAGGCCGACCGCCTCCTGCTCGACAACATGGAGCCGGACGAGATCCGACGGGCTGTCGCCCAGGTCGGCGGCCGAGCGATCCTGGAAGCCTCGGGAGGCATCGAGCTCGAAACTATTTTGGTCTATGCGACCATTGATGGGCTAGACTACGTCTCGGTCGGCGCCTTGACCCATTCGGCCCCGGCTCTCGACCTCTCCCTGGCCCTGGAGGCCTCCCCATGAGCCTGCTCACGCTCGACAACGTCCCCGCCATGCAGGATGAGGTGCGCGCCCTCGCGCAAGAGCACGAGGCCGTCATTCTCGCCCACAACTACCAACCGCCGGAGATCCAGGATGTCGCGCATCACGTGGGCGACTCACTGCAGCTCTCGCAGCTCGCGGCCAGGGCGAGCGAGAGCGTGATCGCCTTCTGCGGCGTGCATTTCATGGCCGAGACGGCGTCCATCCTTTGCCCCGAGAAGACAGTTCTGCTTCCCGACCCGGACGCAGGATGCTCGCTTGCCGACTCCATCACCGCTCCGCAGCTGCGCGACTGGAAGGCCGAGCATCCCGGCGCGACCGTCGTGATGTACGTCAACACCTCCGCGGAGGTCAAGGCTGAGAGCGACTACTGCGTGACCTCTTCCAACGCGGTGGCGATCGTGGAGTCGATCTACCGAGAACGAGGTGAGCAGACGGAGATCCTCTTCGGCCCGGACATGTTCCTCGGTGCCTACGTCGAGAAGATGACGGGCCGTGCGATGCGCGTATGGGACGGCGAGTGCCACGTGCACGCCGGAATCCGTCCGCGCGACATCGCCGACCGGCGCGAGGCGCACCCAGATGCGGATTTCCTGATCCATCCAGAATGCGGGTGCTCGACCTCGGTCATGGAGTACGCCGCCGCCGGCGACATCGTCCCGGCCGGGGTGCAGATGCTCTCGACGGGTCAGATGATGGGCTACGCGCGTGAGCGGGCCGGCTCAGGCGGGACCGCCATCGTGGCAACGGAGACCGGCATGCTGCATCCGCTGCGGATGGCGGCGCCGGACGTCGACTTCGTGGCGGCCAACGAGGCGGCGAGCTGCCGCTACATGAAGATGATCACGCTGCCGAAGCTGCGCGATGTGCTGCGCTCGGGCGGCCCGGTCGTCAAGGTGCCGGAGGCGATCGCCGACCGCGCCCGGCTGCCGATCGAGCGCATGGTCGCCATGGGGTAGCGCTGGTCTTCAGGCCGGCTCGGGCGAGAGCTCGAGCCCGCGCTCCAGCGTGCGACGCACCACCGGGAGCTGTTCGCGCCGGCGCTCGAACTCCGCTGGGGTGTAGCAGTGGACGTCGGCGGGCGCGCCCATCTCGAGGCCGTCCCACAACCGGCCGGCCTGATGCACGCGCTCGAGCCACGGAACGCCGTCGAAGAATTCAGAGATGAAGATGACGACGTACTCGGGTCCCCGCTCGCGCTGAGGGCTGGCGCCCCGGGCGTCGTCGACTCGCGCGCCGCCGAGGAGCGCCCGTTGCACAGGCCAGCGATCCGCCACCCTGGACACGTAGCGCTCGAGCTCGCGCTGGTTGAGCTCTGCGGAAGAAGTCACGCTCGCCACAGATCATGGCGCTCACTGCGCGGGCGCGCAAGTCAGGCGAATTCGCCTTGGTCGTGCGGGCCGACGCAGGCGATCGACAGCGCCTCGGAGATGCCGCGGGCGACGTCCGTGACCTGCTCGTGGGTCACGCCGTCGAGCAGCGCGATCGAGCGGTCGGGATCGATGTCCTCGCCAAAGACGATGCGCTGATTGGCGGCGTACCGGGCCACCGCGTTCGTATTCTCGAAACCGAGCACTAGCCGCCCCGCCGCGTAGGAACGGGCGCGCTCGAACTCATCCGGACGGGGGCCGTCCGTGCGCAACTCCTCGACGATCTCGCGCATGCGCGTGTAGGCATCGACGCACTTCGACGAGTCAAGACCCGCGGAGAGCTGCAGGATCGGCACGTCGGCGAAGGAGTGGTCCAGCGCGTAGACGGAGTAGGCCAGGCCGCGCTGCTCGCGGATCTCGTCGAACAGCCGCGAGCCCATGGAACCGCCCAGCAGCGTCGAATAGACCCCCAGGGCAGCGCGCTGCTCGGGGTCGCGCGGATCGATCTGCGGCCGGTAGGACATCCGCAGATGCGACTGCTTGGAATCCCGGCGCTCGACCAGGGTGGTCGGTGCGAAGCCAGGGGCCGGCTCGAACGTGCCGTTGGGGCTGATGGATGGAAAGCGGCCGAAGAGCTCCTCGAGGCGATCGTCGCCGGGCAGGGATTCGAGGTTGCCGACGACGAACGCCCCGCCGCGGTCACCGGCCCACTGGCGCTCGCGGAACGCGACGATCGCTTCCCGGGAGAACGAGCGCAGATGATCCTCCGGCCCGAGCACGGGGCGCCCCAGCGGGTGGTCACCGAAGGCTGCCCGGTCGATGAGATGCTCGGCGACGACGGATGGCTGGTCCTGGGAGCGCGCGATCTCCTGGATGACGACTCCGCGCTCACGGTCGAGCTCTTCGGCATCGATCTTCGGGCGGCCGACGAAGTCCGTGAGCAGGTCGATCGCCTCGCCGACCACCTCGGCCCGGCAGGTGATGTGAAAGGCGACGAGGTCGTGCGACGTGTAGGCGTTGAGCATGGCGCCCATCGCCTCGGCGGTCTCGTTGACCTTGCGGTAGTCGTCGTAGGTCTCACCACCTTTGAAGACGAGGTGCTCGAGGAAGTGGGCCATTCCGTTCTCGTCACGGCGCTCGGTCCGCGCGCCCGCGTCAAAAGCCACCAGCACGGTGACCGCGCGCGTCCCCGGAAGGCCGACGCGATAGAGGGGCAGGCCGTTGGCCAGCGTGGACGAGGCGATGATTGGCATGCACAGATCCTTGCATGCAGGGATTCCTGCCCGGCTGCGCCCGGTTGGCAGCTAGCGTGCCGCGCCGAATGGCAGCCACCGAACGCAACCTCCGCCGACGGAGAGATCGCTCCCACGGCCCGGGTCAGCCCGTGCCGGCCGCCGGCCGGGCGGCCGCGGTCGCATCGGACGCCCCTGGCGCGATCGTCGAGTTGCAGTCCGTCTCAAAGGTCTATGA
>JACCYI010000287.1 GCA_013696535.1 Solirubrobacterales bacterium | reverse complement strand
ATCTGCTGCTCGCCGCCCGACAACGTCCCGGCCAGCTGGTCGCGCCGCTCGTGCAGCCGCGGGAAGAGCGTGTGCACGCGGTCGAGGTCCTCCGAGACGTCGCCCTTGCGCAGGTACGCGCCGAGATCGAGGTTCTCGCGGACGCTGAGCGGCCCGAACAGCCGGCGGTTCTCAGGCACGATCGCCAGGCCGCGGACGATGCGGTCGGAGACCGAGCGGGCCGTGACGTCCTCGCCCGCGAGCCGCACGGTGCCCGAGCGCGGCGTGACGATCCCCAGGACCGTCTTCAGCGTGGTCGATTTGCCCGAGGCGCTGCCACCGAGCAGGCAGACGAGCTCCCCGTCGTCGACCCGCAGGTTGACCCGTTCGAGGATCCGGATCAGGCCGTAGTACGTCGTGATGTCGTCCAGCTCGAGCAGCACGGTGGCTCACCCCTTCGTCGTGGTGGTGCCGCGGCCCATATAAGCCTCGTCGACCGCCAGATCGGTGGCCACGGCGTCGTACGCGCCCTCAGCGATCTTGACGCCATGGTCGAGCGCTATGACGCGATCGGAGACTCCCTCCACCACATGCATGTCGTGCTCGATGACCAGGACGGTGAACCCGCGCTCATCGCGCAGCCGCGCGATGACCTCGGTGATCTCGTGGGTCTCGTGCGGGTTCATGCCGGCGGCGGGCTCGTCGAGCAGCAGCAACCGCGGGCCCGTCGCCATCGCCCGGGCGATCTCCAGCCGCCGGCGATTGGCGTAGGACAGCGAATAGGCGGGCTGGTCCCAGCGGTAGCCCATGAGCCGCGTGGAGAAGAACCCGAGCGCCTCCTCGGCGAGGGCGTGCACCTCCCGCTCCTCGCGTCGTGCCGCGGGCGTGCGCAGCACCGACTGCCACGGGCGCGCGCTCGTCCGCCCGTAGGTGGACGCCATCACGTTCTCCTTGACCGACATGTTCAAGAAGAGCCGGATCGACTGGAACGTCCGCGCGATTCCCAGCGTCGCGATCCGGTGGGGCGCCATCCCGGCGATGTTCTCACCGGCGAAGCGGATCGCGCCCACGTCGGGGGCATACACCCCGGTGATCAGGTTGAAGACGGTGGTCTTGCCCGCGCCGTTGGGCCCGATGACCGAAACGATCTCTCCTTCGTCGACGTGGAGGTCGAGCCCTCCGACCGCCTTGATGCCGCCGAACGTCAAGCCCACCTGGGAGAACTCGAGGAGCGGAGGCACTCAGACGACCTCCACCCGTCGTGAGCCGAGAAGTCCGTGCGGTCGCAGCGTCATCATCACGATCAGGACGGTGCCCACCAGCAGCTGTCGCGTGATGCTCGGCTCGGTGACCAGCCGCGCCTCCCAGGCGAACGCCGCCAAGTAGATCAACGGGACGAGGGCGAGCACGCGCAGGCGCCCTCGCAGCGTCGTCAGCGCCAGCACCCCCACCACGAGCGCCACGAACGCGACGTTGCCCGCCGTCTTGGCGTCGGCGGGAATCACGAGCCACGGCTCCAGGAGGGAGCGCAAGACGCCGCCGAGCGCCGGGGTGCCGGCGACCCAGTCTGCGGAGATCGCGCCCGCGATGGCGTGGAGCACCAGACCGAAGGCGACCAGGCCGGCGAGGACCACTCCGAGCAGCCGCCATGGGCGCAGCTTGACCACCAGCGCGAGCAGGACCAGGCCGTAGAACAGGACGCTTGCTTGATCCGGGTTGCGCAGCAGCTCCAAGATGATCCCGACCACCGCACCGCCCAGCGCGGCACCGGCGATCGAGCCCGCCCCGCCGAGGATCAGCGCCGCGTAGATCAGGATCAGGAACGGCGTCTCGAAGTTCTGCGGGAAGACGCCGACCTGCACGGCCGCGAAGATGGTTCCCGCCAGCGCGGCGATCGCGGCGCCGAACGAGAACGCCATCAGCTTGACGCCGTTGACGGGGATCGTCATGAACCCGGCCGCCATCGGATCCTCGCGCACGGCGCGCCAAGCGCGGCCCGTCCGCGACGCGTCGAGCAGATGCAGGACCACCGCAAGGACCACGATGACCGCCAAAAGCAGGTAGTAGTAGCTGCGCGGCGTGATCAGGTCGTAGCCCAGTATCCGAATCGGGTCGACGCCCGGGATGCCGTTCGGGCCCCCTGTGAGGGAGAACGGCTCCGAAGCGCCCGGGAGCTTGACGCGGTCGAGGTTGACCAGCAGCTCCACGAAGACCTGACCGAAGAACAGCGTCAGGATCGCGAGGTAGTCGCCGAGCAGTCGGCGTGACGGCAGACCGAGCAGCAGGCCCACGAACGCGGCAGCGAGGATCACGAGCGGGATCGACACGAAGGACGGCAGATGGACGCCGGAGGCCCCGAGCTGATTGGACGACAGCAGCGCGTATCCGTAGGCACCGAAGCCGTAGAACGCGATGTAGCCCAGGTCGAGCAGGCCCGCCCAGCCCACGACGACGTTCAGCCCCATCGCCAGCATGGCCAGGAGCATCGCGTTGATGCCGACCCGGATGACGAAATCCGAGGAGGTCAACAGCGGCACCGCTGCCACGATCAGCACGGCGACCAGCAGGCGGCCCCACTGCGGGGTCGCCTCCCACCGCCGGCGCAGCCCAGCACCGGGGCCTGTGTGCCCCTCGTTGCGCTCCTCCGAGCGCGCCACCCATTCGTCGACGCCGACCTTGGCCATCGTCAGACCTTTTGGATGTCGGCCCGCCCGAGCAGCCCGTTGGGCCGGACGAGCATGACGACGATGAGGATGGCGAACACGATGAGGTTCTGAAAGGTCGAGGAGAGGTAGGCCGAGGAGAAGGACTCCGCGAGGCCGATCAGCAGGCCGCCGAGCATCGCGCCCGGCACGTTGCCGATGCCCCCGACGACGGCCGCCGTGAAGCCCTTCAGGCCGGCCACGAAGCCCATCAGGTGGAAGACGCGACTGAACACGAGACCGACCATCACCCCCGCCATGCCGGCGAGCGCGGATCCGATGAAGAACGTCGCAACGATCGTCCTGTTGACGTCCACGCCCATCATCTCGGCGGCTTCGCGGTCGTGGGCGACCGCTCGCATCGCCTTGCCAAGCCTTGTCCGGGAGACGAGCAGCGTCAGGGTCACCATCAGCACCACGGTGGCGGCGATCACCAGGATGCGCACCAGCGAGATGTCGAGAGGACCGACGTCGATCCCGGTCGTGGTGGGGATGAACGCTCCGGAGTTGTAGGTGCGAACCTGCGCGCTGAAGAGCAGCAGGACGCTGTTCTGCAAGAAGAAGGAGACCCCGAGCGCCGTGATCAGGGGAGCGATCCGCGGAGCGTCGCGCAGCGGGCGGTAGGCGAAGCGCTCGATGGCGACCCCGAGGAAGCCCGATCCGAGCCCGGCGGTGACGAACATGAGCGCGAGGACGATGGGGACGGGGACGGTGAGGGCCGAGGGACCTCCGAAGGCGGCCAGCACGCCATAGCCGATGAAGGCGCCCACCATGTACACGTCGCCGTGGGCGAAGTTCAGCAGCTTCAGGACGCCGTAGACCAGCGTGTACCCCAGCGCGATGATGGCGTAGACGCTGCCGAGCGTCAGCCCGTTGACGACCTGTTGAACGAAGAAGTCCATGCGGACACAAGCCCC
>JACCYI010000272.1 GCA_013696535.1 Solirubrobacterales bacterium | reverse complement strand
CCGACACGCTGTGAGCGATCACGTCATAGAGCTCCCGAGCGATACGCGCCTGCTCCTCGGTCACCGCGCGGCGCGTCTCCTCTCGCATGGCGCGGCGTCGGCTGCGCGCCGCCTCGCCGCGCCCAGGCTCCGATCGCGAGGCCCATCGTGAATACCGCGTCTTCGACGGTCGTCGTGAAGAAGTTGGTCGTGACCAACTCCAGCAGCGCTGTCAGCCCCGACAGCGACACTCGAGGCGGCCGCGCGGCCGCCAGCACCCCGACGGCCAACAGGCCCGCGAATGGCAAGACTTGCTCCGGGACGAGCAGCTGATAGCCCAGCCCGGACACCAGCACGCGCTCGGGGCGCCGCGGCGCCAACGCAGGGCCGCGCCCTGGATCGCGGCGAGGACGAGCGCGAGCGCGAAGAGACCGGGCGATCGGTCTCGGAGGGAGTGCGACTCGTCGGCCATGGACGCGAGGAACAACCCCATGACCCAGGGATCGCAGCATCGCCAAAGCGCGTGAGTTGATTTCGTGAGGGGCGGCGCACGACGCCGATAGTGGCCGACCGTCGTCAACTGCGCATCGGTCGCGCGGATGAGATCCAGCGTTCTGAGTACCAACGACGAGCGTCTTGGACTCCGACCGCCTCAGGGATCCGGAGATGGGTCGCTGATCCAATAGCGGGGCCCGGGGCCGCGCGCAGCCGCTCGATCCCCCGGGTTCGCGAGCTGGCATCGGTCGAGTGAGAGACAGCCACAGCCGATGCATTCCGTCAGGCCGGCCTTGAGGCGCTCGAGCTCGGCGATCCGCTGATCGATCCGCGTTGTCCACTGAACCGAGAGACGCGACCAGTCCCCACGGGTCGGTGCGCGATCGGGCGGAAGCTTCGACAGCTCAGCGCCGATCTCATCGAGCGTCGACCCGACCCGCTGGGCGAAGACGATGAACGCGATCCGCCGCAGGACAGACCGCTGGAAGCGGCGGTGGCCCGACCCGGCCCGCTCGGAGGTGATCAGGCCGCGCTCCTCGTAGAAGCGGAGCGCCGAGGCGGCGACGCCGCTGCGTTGCGAGACCTCGCCAATCGCCAGAAGTGAGGACATGCCGGGGAGCAGACCACGTTGGGCCCTTGACCTCAAGCCCGCTTGAGGTGTACGGTCGTGAAGCCCCGGCTGGGCCGCTCGCCCGATCGAGGACGAGGACGACGTCCGCGCCGTCATCGACCTGCTCCGGGTCGATTACGACCGCGTGGCCGGCCGCCAGAACCAGCGGACGAACGCCTGATCTCGAAGTAAGACCGGGCGAACCACCGTTCCCCCAAGGAATCGCATCGATGCTCGACGTTGTTCCGCCCGGCCTCTCATGTTGGTACCCCCCGAATGGCTCGATTCAACGCGGGAGCTCAGGTTGGCCGGTAAGCCTGCCTCAGATCGCCGCGGAGGCCGGGATCGAGCGGTCGAGACCGCGATTGAGCTCGGCGGCGCCGCGAGTCAGCTCGCGGCATTCGGAGCCGTTGCGGGCGCTGACCGTCTCGACTCCCCTGAGCGCCCCGGTGAGCAGCACCCCCTCGGCACGGTGAAGACGCTCGAGGCTCACGGGTTCCTCGCGCACGCGGGCCCCGGCAAGGCCGATCAAACGTGCGCGGGTGACTCCCGGCAGGATCCGGCCGTCGAGGGGCGGGGTGACCAGCGCGTCGCCCTCGAGGATGAAGACGTTGCCCGTACTGGCCTCGAGGACCATGCCGTCGAGATCGACGAGGAGCGCGAGCTCACCCGGAGTCGCGGCGGCGAGCGAGTTGAGCATTCTGCGGTCGAGCCACTTGTGCGCCCCAAGCCCGCCCGGAAGGGTGACCGAGCGCAGCCGGGCGGGCGCGGGCTGCGGCAGGGGCGTGCGGTCGACCTCGATGAGCGCATGGCCGGCGTCGGTCGACCGAATCGAGAGGCGCACGCGGGCGGGTTCGGGCGACCGCGCGGCGGCTTCGTCGAGCAGGTCCTCCGCGTCGGGCGGCAGGGGCACACCCAACAGCTCCAAGACGCTGCGCCGGAGCCGTGCGAGATGCAGCTCGCCGGCCACTGCAAAGCCGCCGCGCGCGAGGACGGTCGTGAAGACTCCCTGGGCGGGATCGGGGCGGGGGACGGGCCTCGGGCCGACTCGCCTGGGCGGGATGGAGATCCTCCCGGCGCCATCCTCGCCGGCCCGCTCGGCGCTGATCGCCTCCAGCAGGGGCGCGGCCTTGGTCAAGCACTCCGCGGCTTCTGCGGCCGGATCGGAGTCAGCCACCACGCCCCCACCGATGCCGAGCCAGATCCACCCGTCGCACAGCTCGAAGGACCGGATCGCGACGCTGAGCTCGAGGCCGGCGACGGGGCTCGCGAAGCCGATCGCCCCCGTGTAGGTCTCTCGGCCGGTGCTCTCGAGCTCGGAGATGACGTCGAGCGCGGCGGGCTTGGGAGCGCCGGTCACCGAACCGGGCGGGAAGGTCGCCCGCACGAGCGCGGCGTCGCCCGTGCCCCCGGGAAGGGTGCCCGCCACCTCAGAGACCAGATGCCAGACGCCCGTGTACTCGCGAGGTTCACACAGGGCCGCGACCCGCACCGACCCCGGCGTGCAGACCTTCCCCAGGTCGTTGCGCATCAGGTCGACGATCATCACGTTCTCCGCCCGGTCCTTGGCGGAGCGAGACAGGGCCTCTCCGGCGCCGGCCTCGCGCGGCGCCGTGCCCTTGACTGGCTCGGTGAGGAC
>JACCYI010000262.1 GCA_013696535.1 Solirubrobacterales bacterium | reverse complement strand
GATCATGACGTGCTCCTTTGCGCTCGAACGGACCGCTCAAGTCTCGCGAGCAGGTCTTACGACGTCCTTACCAGGCGGCCGTCTCGGGTTCCAGGCGGTCTTGTCGTGTGTCTCAGGTTCCAGGCGGTCTTGTCGCGTGGATGGTCGAGTCGCCCTGCACCACCCACACCTCCGGGCTGTCGACCGGGATGAAGGTCCGGTCGCCGCCCGGTTCGCGCCCGGTCGGCACGTCGTCGCGGCCCGGCAGGTGGATGATGTAGTTCAGCGGTGCGGTGTCGTCCTTGAGCGGGATCTCGTACCGCGCGCCAAAGTCATCGATCGCCGTGTAGGGCCACGGTCTCCCCCAAGCCACTTGTCCCAGCGCGGCGTCGCCGATGGCGTCGCCGAAGAGGTGCAGGCCCCAGTTGGCGTAGTCGCCGTTGGCGCGCCGATAGTGGACGATCGCGGTCGTCAGCGGCGGCGGCGCCACCGCGATCGTCCGCGGTCTGCTCTGCACCTCGTTTCCGTCGACTTCCGTGAGGACGGCTCGGTAGCTGATCGCGTCGCCCGGAGCAAGGCCGAGGCTCGTGATGTCGTCCACCAAGCTGTAGTCCGGAGAAGAGGTATCGGTGCCGATCGCCGTCCACACGCCCGTCGCGACGCGGCGCTGGAAAGTGACCGTCTGTGTCGCGCGCTCGGGGTCGGTCTTCGCGAGCAGGCGGACCTCGCCGCGCACCTTGGCACCGTCGGCCGGCGTGCTGAGCGTTATTCGAGGAGCCGGCACCTCGGTGCTGCGCACACGGCTGCGTCGGGAGTGGCCGGCGTTGTCGAGCACGACCGCCCGATACTGAACCGGCGTCCCGGTGGAGTGGCTTGAGACGTCGTGATAGACACGATAAGGAGCGTTGTCGTCGGTCCCGATCGACTGCCAGCCGGCGTCTCCCACCTTCGCCTCGAAGGTGACCTCGTAAAACGAGTCGCCGTCGACGTCGGCGCCGACCTCCATCCGGCCCCGATCCTCGGCGCTGGGCGCCGGCGCCTCGAGGAACACCGTCGGAGCGGAGGGGCTCGCTCCGATCCGCCCGGACGACGCATAGACCACCGCCGACAACGGCGGTACCTTCACCCGGAGTCGACCCGATGCGCTCGTCCGGATGGCGCCCCGGCTGGAGCCGTACACAGGATCGAAGCGCCGCCGCCCGGCGTACGTCCGGATCGATGCGGTCTGCTCGGACTCGGAGTTGTTGAGTGCGACGACGTACTCACGCTGCTGCATCCGGCCGATCCGCGAGAACGCGTAGATCCCCGGCCCCTCGGTCGAGTAGCGGTGCTGGAGAGCTCCATCGCGCAACGCCGGGTGCTTCCGGGTCAGCCGCGCAAGCTGCGCGACCTTGCGATAGAGCGGGTGCCCGCGGTCGAAGTTCGATTCGGCCGTGGTCGCTTCCGTGCCGATCAGGTCGTCGTCGTTGTACTCCGAGACGCGGCTCGGGAACATGTCCTGGCGGGCCAGCTGATCGCCGCCGTCACCCGTGAACCCCTGCTCGTCCCCGTAGTAGACGACCGGGTTGCCGCGCGAGAAGTACATGAGCTCATGCGCCAGGCGATCGCGCGAGAGCAGTTCCGCGTCGGACGCCCCGGCGTTGGCCACCCCGATGAAGCGGCCGATCCGGCCCATGTCGTGGTTGCCCAGGAACGTGGGAAGTTGGTAGGCGTTCGAGTCGGCGTCGGTGTACCAATCATCGTCGGCGAAGAAGTCGGCCAGCTTCTCGGTCGACCCCGAGTTGGCCGCGAAGTCCTGCGCCGCTGCCTGGAACGGGAAGTCCAGGACAGACTGCATCTGGTCCTTCGTCGAGAAGCGCGACGTGTAGGGCTTGCTCGTATCTGCCACCTCGCCGAACATGAAGAACTCCGGCTTGCCCTGCTCGCGCGCATACTTGAGCACTTCAGGCCCGAACTTCTGCCAGAACTCGTCGTTGACGTGGCGCATCGTGTCGATGCGGAAGCCGTCGATCCCGAAGTCCTTGATCCATCCCTTGTAGATGTCGATCATCCCCCGCACGACGCGCGGGTGCTCCGTGAACAGGTCGTCGAGACCGAAGAAGTCGCCGTACAGGGAGTCCTCGTTGGTGAAGGTGGTGTCGCCCCGGTTGTGGTAGAGCGAGACGTCGTTGAGCCAGTCGGGCGTCTTGCGATCGGCGCCCGCCGGGATGACCGGCCTGTACGGGAAGCTGACCGCGGGGTCGAGCTCGGGGAAGTCGTCCGTACCTGCGAAGTCACGGTCGTCGAACGGGACGCCGGCCGCCGTGCGGTAGGGCCTCGCGTCCTTAGGGACGTACTTCGGCCGCGCGCCCTCCTCGAACTCGATGACGTCCGCGGTGTGGTTGGTGATGATGTCGAAGTAGACCTTCATCCCCCGCCGGTGGGCGGCGGCCACGAGCTCGGCGAGATCGTCGTTGGTGCCGAGGTGCGGGTCGATCTGCGTGAAGTCCGTCACCCAGTAGCCGTGGTAGCCGGCCGAGGGCTGATCGGCGGCGGTCACCGGGCGCTGGACGGCGCGGTTCTTGAAGCTGGGCGTCAGCCAGATCGAGGTGGTCCCCAGCCCCGCGATGTAGTCGAGGCGACGGATGATCCCCTGCAGGTCGCCGCCGTGGTAGAAGCCCCGAGCCGTCGGGTCATAGCCCGAGGTGAGACGGTCGGCGGGCAGTCCACCCAGGTCGTTCGCGGGCGTGCCGTTCTCGAACCGGTCCGCCATGACGAAATAGAAGTTCTCGTCGGTCACTGGGCTGCGCAGGCTGTGCTGAGCTCCCGCAACGCCATCCTGCCCGACCGCAACTCCGCCCGTGGCCGCCCAGACGGCGATCGCCAAAGCCGCCAGCATCCCGGCGGACCTGCCCCGACGACCCGTCATGGACCCCCCCTTGTTTCTTCGGTTGCACCTCTCCCGCGGATCGCGCGAACGGTACCCGACCTGGATGCTCAGCGCAGCTCTGTCAAGGGGCGGCGCTGACGGCCGTCGGCATCGAAGTTCTCAGGAGCCAGCCAGCTCTCGAAGGCGTGGCGCGCGGTAGGCCACTCGCGGTCGAGCATGGAGTACCACGCGGTGTCACGGTTGCGGCCCTTGACGACCAGGTGGTTGCGGAAGACGCCTTCGAAGGTGAAGCCGTAGCGCGCGGCGGCGCTGCGTGAGCGGGCGTTGGCCGCGTCGCACTTCCACTCCAGGCGGCGGTTTCCGAGGTCGTCGAACGCGTGGCGGGCGAGCAGGTAGATCGCTTCCGTGGCGGGCGGCGTCCGTTGGAGCCCGGCGCCGAACCAGACGTGCCCGATCTCGATGCAGCCATGCGCGGGCTCGACGCGCAGGTAGGAGACGATCCCGCCGGCCCGGCCGGTCGCCAGGTCGACCACCGCGAGGAAGAGCGGGTCGGCCGAGGCGGCATGATCGGCAAGCCAGACACGCAGCTCGCGGGCGTCTGAGAACGGCCCATAGGGCATGTAGCGCCACAAGCCGGGGTCGGCTCCCGGGCCTTGCGAGGCGGAGAACAGGTCGTCGGCGTGGCGTTCGTGGTCGAGTGGCTCGAGGCTCACGCGAGTGCCGTTCAGGACGTGGTGTTCAGGCCTCCGGGCCGGATGCCAATCGGCGAGGCTTCCGCTCCGAGGGAGCTCAGCGGACATTGGCCCTCATCCTCGCAGCCATACCCGGCCGTCGTTAGGCGGGAGTGATGAGGACCTTGGCGGAGCGCTCGACGTCGAGCGCCATCTGCATGGCCGCCGGCGCATCCCGGATCGCGAAGCGGTGCGAGATCATGTCCGCGAACGGGATCACGCGGTGGTGGCGGGCGAGCAGCGCGAGCGTCCTCTCGTACACCAGCAGATCCTCCCCGCCGATACCGAGCATCGTCAGATTGCGCCCACACAGCACAGCCGGGTTGAACACCTCGTCACCCATGTCCACGAAGGCGCCGACCTCGATCACCAATCCCCCGTCACGCACCATCTCCACGGCCGCCGCGAAGGAGCCCGGGAATCCCGTGGCGTTGACGACCGCGTCGACCCCGTCGCCGGCGCAGAGGTCTCGGACGTCGGCTGCGCAACCGGCGTGAGCGTGCACCGTCTCCGCCCCGGCGAGTCGTGAGGCGAGCTCCAGCCGCCGTGGCGAGTGGTCGATCGCGACGATGCGCCCGGCACCCATGAGCGACGCCTTGATGGCGTGCGCCAGCCCGAGCGCCCCGACGCCGATCACGGCGATGGACCCTCCCGGCCGCAAGCCCGCCGGGCTCGGCAGCTGGGCGGCCCGCTCGAGGCTGTGGGTGACCGCGAAGATCTCCGTGAGGACTGCGACATCATCCGGCAGCTCTCCAGGAACACGGAAGACCGCTGTGCGGGGCTTGAGGTAGAGATACTCCGACCAGCCACCGAACAGATGAGGCGAGCGACTGCACGAGAGCGAGTTCCCGTAGTTCTCGAGCCGGCGACAGAGGTAGTAGGGGAAGCCACGCGTGCACATGTGGCAATGACCGCAGGCCCGATTGGGCGCCGGAACGACCCGATCTCCCGGGCGCAACGGCGAGCCGTCCTGCGCCCAGGCGCCCCCAGGGCCGATCGAATCCACGACCCCGACGTTCTCGTGGCCCTGGATGATCGGAAACGGGGTCGAGCGCTCGTTGTCCGTGCCTGCGTACTGCCCCGTCTCCCCGCGGAAGGTGTGCTTGTCCGTCCCGCAGATACCGGACGCGAGCATGCGCAGAAGGACGGCGCCCGGCTCGAGCTCGTTCGGAAACGGATAGCCGCGCACTTCAAGCGTGTGGGGTGCGACCAGCGTCGCCGCCCGAACCGTGGACACACCCGTCACGCTAGCGGCCGGCGTCAACTTCAGCGAGGCGTGGTCGTCGACCACCCCTGGGTCGGGACTCGGCGCGCGCGGCGTCCGAGCCGCCGGTTCTGGACCGGCTGATCGAGCCCGGACGGCGCGGAGGCTCACCGCCTCTCTTGCGGCTCGGTGTGCGCGCCCGCGCGAGCACCTGGCGCCCGAGTGTGCTGAGCGCGTCAGTGGGTCGCGCCGGCGACCGGCTTTCCTTTCAGCACGCGCAGAAGTGAGTACAGCGACACGATTCCCCACACGGTTTCAAGCAGCAGAAAGCCCCACTGCACCTCGATCGCCGCGAGCACCGCGAGAATGGCCGAGCCCAAGAGGTTCGCGGCCAGGTAGGCGACGGCATCGGCGCGTAGGCGTCCCGCCTGCTGGAGCGCAAAAGCCGAGAGGATGAAGAGCGAACCGAAGACCTGGATGACTTGTAGCGGCACGTCGCTCCCTCCCGTGGCCAGGATGAGAGAGATCACTCCGCCAGGTTAGCCACGCCGGATCGCGCGCCCCGGCTCTGGCTGGCCCGATTGTCGAAGTCGGGATGACGCGAGCACGGCCTTCGCAGGTCAGCCCAGTGAGCGCAGGAGCGCGGTCGTGGCCGCGCCCGCCAGGACGACCACGAGGAACGGCGCGCGCAGCCAGACCGCCACGAGCGCTGCGCCCAGCCCGGCGATCCGCAAGTCGAGCGTGAGTCGCTGACCGTCGTCGAACGTCTGCACTGCGATCAGGCCGGCGAGCAGCGCGACCGGTAGCGCCGCGCTCACAGCCACGATGCGTGGGGTCGTGAGAAGACGCGCCGGAACTGCGAAGCCGACGAGCTTGAGCGCGTAGCAAGCCGCGCAGCCGAGCAGAACGGCCGTCCACATCAGTCTCGAACTCTCCCACGCGTCGCGACGACGAGCATGGCCACCAGCGCGCCGACCATCACCGGCACGCCGGCGGGCAGGACCGGGACGGCGACCAGCGCGACGGCGCCCGCCACGACCGCAACGAGCTTCGTCTCGAGCGAGTGTGCCTGCGGAGCGATGAGAGCCACGAAGGCAGCGGACGCCGCGACATCGAGGCCGTAGGTCTCGGGATCACCGAGCGCCCGCCCTCCGAGCGCGCCCACGAGCGTCCCCAGGTTCCAACAGACTAAGACCGCCAGCCCCGTCGCGTAGAAGGCGAGTCGCCCGAGCGGCCCTGGCGGCCGGGCGACTCCCATCGCGGTGCTCTCATCGATGACCAGCTGCGCAGCCAACAGACGCCGAGCGCCGCTCACGCGCAGCAGCGGCGCCACTCGCAACGCGTACAGCGCATTGCGCGATCCAACCAGTGCCGCGGTCGCGGCCGCTGATACAGCACCGCCACCGCCCGCCAGGACACCCAGCAGCGCGAACTGCGACGCACCCGTGAACATCAGCAGCGAGAGCGCGCACGTCTGCGCCACTGACAGCCCCGTCGTGACGCCCAGCGCGCCGAACGAAACCGCGTACGCCCCGCTGGTCAGCCCGATCGCCAAGCCGTCTTGCACGACGCCGCGGCGCACGCCGCGATCGGAAGGCCCTACTCGGAGCTGACCACCGCTGCGCCGGGACACGCGCCCAGGCTACGACGCGCACATGACCACGATCCCGCACATCGGTTCGTCTCGCCGACGGTCAGCCTCGTGTGCGTTTGGAGGAGATCACACCGGTGTTGAACCCGGCGAGGTGCAGGCCGCCCTGGAAGCGGGCGTGCTCGATCTTGACGCATCGATTCGTCACCACTTGGAGGCCCGCCTCATAGGCTGTGCGCACCGCCGCGTCTGAGTGCAGCCCGAGCTGCGCCCAGAAGGCTCCCGCATCGGCTTCGACGGCTTGTTCGGCGACTTCGGGCAGGTCAACCGCTCTGCGGAACGCGACGACGATGTCCGGCGTGGCCGGGACATCGCCCAGCGACGGGTAGGTCGGCAGGCCGAGGACTTCTCCGCCCTTGGGGTTGACGGGCCAGATCTCGAATCTGGCGCTCGAAGAGCGAAGGTACGTGAGGACGAAATAGCTCGCTCGAGCCGGATTGCCCGAGGCGCCGACGACCGCGATCGTTCGGGCGCGCCGGAGCAGGTTTCGGCGCTCGATCGCCGAGGGCGGCGTCCATTCGCCACGGGCGGTCTGGACGGCCTCCCGGCTCACGCCGTCGCCTCCGTCGAGGTTCGGGCAGGGGCCTGGACTCGCTCCGCCGCCTCAAGTCCCCGGCCGAGGTCGAAGAGGATGTCGTCCAGGTCCTCGATCCCTACGCTCACCCGCACGAGGTCGGGCTTGACGCCGGCCGCCTCGAGCGCCGCCCGGGAGAGCTGGCGATGCGTCGTGGAGGCGGGATGGATGACGAGTGTACGAGTGTCCCCCACGTTTGCGAGGTGAGACGCGAGTTCCACGCCCTCGATGAAGGCCTCGCCCGCTTCCCGGCCGCCGCGCAGACCGAAGGAGAGGATCGCGCCGGAGCCCCGCGGGAGATACCGGGCCGCGAGCGCATGCGACGGATCGGTCGGGAGACCGGCGTACCGGACCCAGCTCACCCGGTCATCCGCGTTCAGGTGCTCTGCCACGGCGCGGGCGTTGGCGACGTGCGCGTCCATGCGCAGCGCGAGGGTTTCGATCCCGTGCAGGAGCAGAAAGGCATTGAACGGCGACAAGACGCCGCCGAGCGTCCGAAGCCCCTCGACGCGCAGCTTCGTACAGAACCCGTATTCCCCGAAGTTGTCCCAGAAGCGCAGGTTGCCATACGTGGCCACGGGCTCGGTCATCACCGGAAAGTTGCCGTTGTCCCACGGGAAGGCCCCCGAGTCGACGATCACGCCGCCAAGGCTCGTCCCGTGCCCGCCCAGGAACTTCGTCGCCGAGTGCATCACCAGGTCGGCGCCGTGCTCAAGCGGCCGGCAGAGGTGCGGG
The DNA here is from genome assembly GCA_013696535.1 of Solirubrobacterales bacterium. The sequence continues at coordinate 5,427 of JACCYI010000262.1, read as the reverse complement.
GTGGAGAGGGTCGCATCCACGGCGAGCGGGACACCTGCCCCGTGGGCGACTTCCGCGAGGGTGCTCAAGTCGGCGACCGTTCCGGCCGGGTTCGAGATCGTCTCGGTGAACAGAAGCTTCGTTCGCCCGGGCTGAACGGCGTTCGCGAACGCCCGCGGGTCGTCCGCGGCGACGAAAGTGGTCTCGATCCCGAGCCGGCGCAAGGTGACGTCGAGCAGTGTGTACGTCCCGCCGTAGAGCTCGGCGCTCGCAATGACGTGATCGCCTGATTGGGCGAGAGAAGTGAAAAGGAGATGCGCCGCCGCCTGGCCGCTCGCGGTGGCCACCGCGCCGATGCCGCCCTCGAGACTCGCAACTCGCTCCTCCAACGCTGCCACGGTCGGGTTGCCGAGCCGGGAGTACACGTTGCCGTACTTCTGGAGCGCGAAGAGATCTGCGGCGTCCTGAACGTCCTCGAAGACGAATGACGTCGACTGGTAGATGGGGACCTGCCGCGCCCCGGTCGACGAATCGGGTCGGCCACCCGCGTGGATAGCGCGAGTGCGGGCACCCCAGACACGGTCTTCAGTCGGCTTCATCGAAGAGACGGTACCGCCGCTCCTTTAATCATGTATAACTCAGTCAGGTTTTGGATGTTTGTCGAAGCCGTCCTGCCGTTCCCGCCTGGAGGTAAGTCCCGTGTCCATCCGCTCCATCATCGACCAGACTTGCACGGCCGTGGAGGCCGACAGCGCCAACGCACAAGCCCAGATTCGCGCCGAGGGTCACCTCGTCGGCCCCACCGAAGTGACGCTGCGCACGGGACGACACTCGATCACCGTCGACGAACCGGCGAGCCTCGGCGGCGAGGACCGTGCGGCAAGTCCGGTCAACCTTGCGCTCGTCGCCCTTGCCTCCTGCCAGGCGATCACCTACCGATTCTGGGCCGAGCAGCTCGACATCGAACTCGACGACGTCGAGGTCAAGGTCGAAGGCGACCTCGACCTGCGCGGGTTCTTCGGGCTGGACGACACGATCCGCTCGGGCTTCAACGACGTGCGCGTCAAGGTCACGCCCAAGGGGCCCGAAACCGCCGAGCGCTACGAGGAGCTGGCCCAGGCAGTCGACGAGCACTGCCCAGTGCTTGACCTCTTCTCAAACGCCACGCCTATCACGACACGCCTGGCGGTACCGGCGGGCTGAGCCCGCCGGCGGAGTCCTAGCTCGGAGTTCCGGCCTGGAGCTGGAGGTCGGATAACACGGTCGTGCGGCTGGTGTTCATGCGCATCTGCCGCGCGATCTCATGCGGAGCGTTTCATCGGACGCGGTTGAGCGAGTCGCTGAGCGAGTAACCCAGTGCTCGCGAGCACCGGACCGGCGAGGACGAGCACGAACCACCAGCTGCCGGCATCGGTACCGATCAGCAGCCCATGGCCGACGGCCAGCAGCCAGAATACCGGGATGGCTCGGTGGGCACGGCGCCTTCGCTGCGAGCCGATGTGGCGACGGAGATAGAACGTCAGACCCAAACCCAGCATGCCGCACGCGGCGAGCTGGCCGAGTGCGGAGCCGATCCGCTCGTAACCTGCCGCGAAGGGCACGAGGATGCCGGCCAGCCCGGGCCGTAGGACGGGATCGAAGAACAACGAAACCGCGTGGACGGCCAAGAGGCCGAACGTCGCGACCGCGAGTGCCTCGTGCACGGCGCGCAACTCGACCCGGCGGTGCCGCAACGCCACCGATCTGAGCGCCATGAGGAGCCCGGCGACGATCGAAAGCGACGCGCATAGCAACGCCGCAATGCCTGAGGCGCGGCTCGTCGTCCACAGCGGGGTCAGGTCGCCAAGCGGGATCAATCCGACCTTCATCGGGCCCGAGTGAAGTTGATGACCTCGCCTGATGCTAGGACGAGCACGCCGCCGTGCGGCAGGTGCCGACCCGCGTCATGCGGCCCAGCCAGCAGCGCAGCCTTCGCGCGGACCTCGGCTTCAAGGCCGGTCTGCGCCAAGGCGGTCGACTGAACTATCCCTGTGTCGGCGGCCTCCCCCGTCCGCGGGTCGATGAGATGGCCGCAACGACGGGTGGTTCCGCTCGTGGCCACGGCGCCATCGCGCAGCCAGAGGCGCGCGACCTCATCGCCTGCGCCGAAGGGATCTGAGATGCGGACCGCCCGTGGCAGCCGCGCGGTACCGCCGACGCGTAAGTCGCCAAGGCAATCGACCGCGAAACTCCGATAGCCGTCAAGTCGGGCCGCGGTCAGGTCAGCGGCCATGCCCTTGGCGAGTCTGCCCGAGTCGATGTGCACCCCGGGCGGTCGCAGCACGGCCGTGCCACGGACGTCGGCGATCACCGATCGCCAGGCACCGCGGAGCGCACCCGGGCTACCGACGGTCGCATCGACAAGCCCGCCGCTCAGCCGCCCCGCCGGTTCCACCGAGCCGGCGAGCCGGCGGACGAGCGAGCCGGCCGGGACCACGGGCCGTGAGTCGGCGTTCAGCTGGGAAAGCTCAGACGCCAACTCAAAGCAGGTCAGCGCGGCATGGATGCGACGCAGCAGCGCCTCGGCGAGTAGTAGCGCGGCGGGCGCCCCGAAGCCGCTTGCGTCCACGCCACCCGCCCGGAGGGTGACGGCGCCGCCGAAGCAGTCCAGAGTGCGACAGGATTCGATCACGACTGCCCAGAGGTCACCGAGGGCAAGGCTGAAGTCCTGTCGGCGCCCTCGTTCGTGCCCGTGTCATTGGTCGTGGTGCCGTCGTCTGGCGGCGGGGCGGCATCGCCGGTCTCGACCGATGCGGCGGCAGAGCTGCTTACCGACGTCGTGTTGGGTTGGATCACCGCACTCCTTCCTACGCCGAACACGGCCAACCAAGCGCCGAGGAAGGTGGCCGTGGCGCCGATCACCACTGCCCGGCGAACGCGGTGGATTCGCTGCTTGGGAGACGAGGCGGGGGCGGGCATGAATCCAGACTGGTCTGTCATCCTGAACATCGTCCGAGTAGCGCCTGGGAAGTTGCTGAGTGTCTTGGAAGCGGGGCCGCCGGCCAGCAACCCGGCCTGTGGGCGAGCAACGGTGCGGGCGGCGACCTCGGCGTACGGCGATGGATGCGCCGTCCTCGCGGGACCGGCCTCAGACCTCCGTCAGTGCTCGTCGGGCGGATCCTGAGAGCGGCAGGCGGACCACGAAGCGTGCGCCGCCGCCGTCCGCGTTCTCCGCCGACACCTTGCCGTGATGTGCCGCGACGATGCCGGCGACGATCGCAAGGCCGAGCCCTGCGCCGCCCGGGCCGCGTACCCGGCCGGCCTGGGCGCGCCAGAAGCGCCCGAACAGCGCCTCGACCTCCTCCGTCGGGAGACCAGGGCCATAGTCGCGAACCTCAAGGACGGCGCTTCCGTCGACGCGGCCGACCGCAACGTCGATGCGGGTCCCGGCCGGAGTGTGGACCAGCGCGTTGCGCATCAGGTTGGCGAGCACCTGGCGGAGCTGGTCGGGGTCGCCGAGCACCGGCATCGCCCCGTCCATCGACTCGACGATCTCGCGCGAGGGGTCGATCGCCCGCGCGTCGGCGACCGCGTCGGAAATCAGGTCGGTGACGTCGATCTCCTCGGGACCGCCTTGCGGAGCTCGTCGAGCCGGGCGAGCGCGAGTAGATCCTCGACCAGAACGCCCATTCGCGCCGTCTCCTCCTCGATTCGCCTCATCGCCTTCTCCATATCCTCGGTCTCGCGCGCGGCGCCGATTCGGAAGAGCTCGGCGTAGCCGCGGATCGAGGCGAGCGGGGTGCGTAACTCGTGCGAGGCGTCCGAGAGGAACTGGCGCAAGCGTCTCTCTGAGGCCTCGCGCTCGGCGAACGCGTGCTCGAGCCTCGAAAGCATCGCGTTGAGGGTGAGCCCCAGGCGGCCCACCTCCGTCCGCGGCGTTGCCACGTCCACCCGACGCGAGAGGTCGCCGGCGGCGATCGCGTCTGCGGTGCGGCCGATGCGCTCGAGCGGGCGAAGACCGACGCGCACCAGCACCAAGGACAACGCGCCGAGCAGCAGCAGGATGACGCCGATGAGCACGGCCTCGGTGAGCAGCAGCCGGTCAAGCGTCTCCTGGATGCCGCTGAGGGGGATCGCGACCACCGTCAAGGAGTCATCCCGCGGGCTTTGCGAGACACGCACCCGGTAGCCGTCGACGGTCAGCAACTGGCCGGCTCGGAGGTCGTCCGGAAGCGCAGGAGGCACCTCCACCTTCTTGCCGACAGCGACCGTCACGGGCTCGCCGATGACCGCGCCCGTCGCGCTACGCCTCTCGACGTAGGTTCCGGGCGGAAGTGTCCGGGCAGGCTCAGGCCCCCGGCGGTGCTCACCGACCTCGTCCGGAGGAGGCCGCTGCCGCCCGTCGAACCGTGGGCCGAGGACCCCTTCGGCCGAGCGGGTCTGCTCGTCGACCCGGTCGAGAAGGAACGATCGCTGAGTCGCGTACGTGACCGCGGCCAGGGTTATGAGCCCCGCCGCCGCCAGGAGGAGCAGGGCAACCATGAGGCGCGCACGGAGCGACACGAGGTCAGCGCCTCGCCGGACGCAGCGCGTACCCGACGGCGCGGACGGTCTGGATGAGCGGCTCCCCGTAGGCGTCGAGCTTCTTACGGAGATAGGAGATGTAGGTCTCCAGCACACGTGCATCGCCCCGGAAGTCGTAATCCCACACGTGCTCGAGGACCTGCGATCGCGTGAGCACCCGCCGCGGATTGAACATCAGGTACCGCAGCAGCCGGTACTCCGTGGCGGTCAGCTCTATCGGCTGCCCGGCCCGGCTGACCTCTCTGGTGTCCTCGTCCAGTTCGAGATCGACGAAACGCAGCACGCTCGAGTCGGCCGCCGCGTCGCCCGTGCGCCGCAGGATGATCCTTATACGCGCGACGAGCTCCTCGAGAGAGAACGCTTTGTCATGTAGTCGTCGCCGCCCGTGGTCAGCCCGCGCAGCTTGTCCTCGGTCGCGTCCCGGGCGGTGAGGAAGATGATCGGTACCTGGCCGCGCTGGGCGCCGAGCCGCTCCGCCACCTCGAAGCCATCCATGTCGGGAAGCATCACGTCAAGAACCATCAACTGCGGGCCGAACGCGTCAACCTGCGCGAGCGCCTGGGCGCCGTTCCCGGCGGAGGCGACCTCGAAGCCCTGGAAGCGCAGCGCCATCGAGAGGACACGACGATGTTGGGTTCGTCGTCGACGACGAGGATGCGGTGAGCCGTGACGGGCTTGGACGTCATGAACCACATTCTGCGCAGAAGTCTGGGAACCACCTGGGAGCCGACGACGCGGCGGGGGGCTGAGCAAGTCCCGGCCCGCGCCGCACGACCGGATCGGTGATCGCCATCGCCCCTCTTCTGAGTCAAGAACTCTCAGCGTCCTTCCGGCCATATCCCAGGACCGCAGCCGAAGCTGTGCTCATGACCACCACCCCCACGG
>JACCYI010000228.1 GCA_013696535.1 Solirubrobacterales bacterium | reverse complement strand
GGCGGACGATGTGGTCCACGCCGTGCTCGCGCGCGACCTCGACGGTGCGGTCGACCGAGCCGTCGTCGACCACGAGCCATTCGACGACGTCGAAGCCGGGAATCTCGCGGGGGAGGTCGCGCAGCGTGACGGGGAGGGTCTCCTCCTCGTTGAAGCAGGGAATCTGGATGATGAGCTTCATAGACGGTGCTCCGCGGCGGGCCGGAACAGTCTTTCAAGGTACCGCCTGGCCCGGCCGTCGTTACTTTCACTGGGTTCATGGAGAGCGCCACGCTGACCCGGCCCCGGCCGGAGGACCGCCCCGCGGTGTACAAGCGAGCGCTCGACGCGACGGTGCTGGCGCGCGTCGGGTTCGCACTTCTGTGCATCGGCGCGACGGTCGCGTTCTTCGTCTTCCCGACTTATCCCAACTACGACTCCTACTACTCCCTGCTGTGGGGGCGCGAGGTGCTCGACGGGAGCCCGCTGTTCTTCGAGGGTTTCAGAGTTCCTACACAGCATCCCCTCGCCATCGCGGTGGGCGCGGGGTTGAGCCTGCTGGGCGACGGCGCCGACCGGCTGTGGATCGCCATCATCTTCGCGTCGTTCATCGCGTTGGTGTGGGGCCTGTACCGGCTCGGGCGGGTGGCCTTCACGCCGCTGGTCGGCTTGATCGCCGCCGCTCTGCTCGTCACCCGCTTCGACTTCGCCTTCCTCGCCGCCCGGGGCTATATCGACGTCCCGTACATGGCGCTCGCGGTCTGGTCCGCGGCGCTCGAAGCCGAGCGGGGGCGGCGGGGGACCCCGGTCTTCATCCTGCTGGCCCTGGCCGGCCTGCTGCGCCCGGAGGCCTGGCTGCTCGCGGGTCTGTACTTCCTCTGGATGGCGCTACGGGGAAGCTGGCGGCAGCGTCTGTGGTACGCCGCACTCGCGGCGATCGGGCCCGTGACGTGGTGCGCGGTCGACCTCGCGGTCACGGGTGATCCGCTCTTCTCGCTGCTCTACACGAGCGGCTCGGCCGAGGAGCTGGGGCGCCAGCGGACGCTCTCGGAGATCCCGATCGCCATCCCGTACTTCCTCGCGAGCCTCGTCAAGCCGCCCGTGTTCCTGGGCGCGCTCGCGGGACTGCTCATCGCGGTGTTCCTGACGCCTCGCCGGATGGTGGTCCCGTTCGTCCTCCTGGGCTGCGGTCTCGGGACATTCGTCCTCATCGGTCTGGCGGGCTTGAGCGTGATCGAGCGCTACCTCATCGTCGCGGCGCTGGGGCTGCTGATCTTCGCCGCCGTCACCCTCGGCGGCTTCACGATGATCGCGCGCGGGACGCGGCTGCGAATGGCGTGGCAGGTCGGGGCCGTGGTGGTCGTCGTCCTGGGGGTGGCGTATACCGGCGCCCGGGTCAACCTCGGTCGCTTCGAGAGCGAGTTGCGCTTTCGCGGAAAGGCGCACCAGGCGCTCGAGCAGGCCCTGCGTGCGCCCGAGGTGCGACAGGGCCTGCGCTGCGGCCCACTCACCCTCCCGAATCACAAGCTCGTGCCGGACGCCCGCTGGATCGCCGGCCTCGGGGCCGACGAGGCGTTCGCCCGGGCGGACGGCGGCCGGCCCGGTGCCACCCGACCCGACAACGGCCGGGGCGCGCAGGTGGACACGGGCGTCGCGATCTACGTCACCGGGCGCTTCGCCCTCTTCAAGCACGCCTTCACCGACAAAGCCGATTCGCCGCTCATCGAGGTGCCGCGCCCAGGTTGGGAGCGGGTGGCGGTGACGCCGTACTACGCCGCCTATGTTCGCTGCTAGCTCGCGATGGCGGGTGGCGCTGGCGCTCGGGCTGCTCGCCGCGCTCGCCCTGCGGCTATGGGGGATCCGTACCGGCCTTCCCTTCGTCTACAACGCTGACGAGAACGCACACTTCGTCCCCCGCGCGATCGGGATGTTCGGGCACTCCTACGACCCGGGCTACTTCGTCAACCCGCCGGGATACACCTACCTGCTGCACGCGCTCTTCGCCCTGCGCTGGGGCGGAGAAGGGGTCCAGGACGCGTTCGCAGCCGATCCCGGCGATGTGTTCGTGGCCGCCAGGGTGGTGGCTGCCGTGCTCGGAACGGCCGCCGTGGCGTTCCTGTACCTGGCCGGTACGCGGCTGTTCGACGACCGGCGGATCGGCCTGCTCGCCGCCGCGCTGCTCGCGGTCTGCTTCCTTCCCGTCTTCTACTCGCACTTCGCCCTCAACGACGTCCCTGCGCTCGCGCCCTTGTGCCTGGCCCTGGTCGGCGTGGCGGGGGTGCTGCGCCACGGGCGGGCGCTCGATTACGCCGTGGCGGGTCTTGGGATCGGGGCGGCCTGCGCGACGAAGTACACGGCCGGGATCGTCGTGGTCTGCCTGCTCGCCGCGGCGGTGGTCGGCTCGCAACCGGGCGGCCGGCTCCGGGGCCTGCTCGTCGCGGCTGGCGTCGCACTCCTGGCCTTCGTGCTCGGCAACCCGTACGCCCTGCTCGACTTCGGCGCGTTCAGTGACGGCCTCAGCAAGCAGTCGTCGGCTTCCAACGACGGCGGCGGCAAGCTCGGCCTTACCGAGGATGACGGGCTGCGCTACTACCTCTCGACGCTCAGCTGGGGCTTTGGCTGGCTGCCGGCGGGAGCGGCGCTCGGGGGCAGCGTCGGGCTCGCGGTGCGCGACCGTCGAACCGCGCTCGTGCTCGTTCCCGCGGTCGTCGTATTCCTGATCTTCATGGGCTCGCAGGACCGCTTCTTCGCCCGCTGGCTGCTGCCGATCTTCCCGCTGCTCTGCCTGCTCGCCGCGTGGGGGGCGATCGCGCTCGCCGATCGTCTGGCGTCCCGTCCGGCCACGCGGTCGGCTCTCGCCGGCGCACTGGGGCTCGCGCTCTGCCTGCAAGGCCTCGTCTTCAGCATCCACAACGACACCGTGCTGGCCTCGGCGGACACGCGGATGCTGGTCCGTGACTGGATGCGCGAGAACGTGCCCGAAGGGTCCAAGGTGGTCGTCGAGCCCGTGTTCCCCGATCAGTGGGCAACCGATCCCGGCAACCCCTCCGAGCTGACCGGCAACGGCGCACGGTGGGTCAAGTGGGCGACGTCGCGCTCCCAGGTCAACAACGACGGGACCCTCCGCAACGGCCGCGGCCGCATCGTCGAGCTCGAGGACTACGAGCGCACGACGCGGCCCAAGCTCGTGCGCGCCTACGTGAGAAGCGGCTATTGCTGGGTGGTGACGGGGTCGACGCAATACGGCCGGGCGTACGCCGAGCCGGACGTCGTCCCCAACGCTCTGCGCTACTACGACGAGCTGCGCCGACGGGGCCGGGCGGTGTTCCGGACGTCCCCGTACAAGGACGGCGCCGAATCGGTTCCCTTCTCCTTCGACTTCTCGTTCAACTACTTCCCGCTGGCCTACGAGCGCCCTGGCCCCGAGATCATCGTCTACCGGCTTCGCGGGGCCGACTGCGCCTGAGACTTCGCGAGGTGGAGAAAGGGACCGCTGCGGCCCGGGTTCGGCCCGTCGGGCGGCGACGAGGCGGGTCTCGCATCTATCCTTCCCGTTTGGTGACCGATCTGTCTCCCTCCGATCACGCCTGGGTCGCCCGCAGCATCGATCTCGCCGAGCGGGGACGCGGGCGCGTGAGCCCCAACCCGCTCGTCGGCGCGGTGGTGGTCCGGGACGGCGAGGTCCTCGGCGAGGGCTTCCACGAGAGCTTCGGCGGCCCGCACGCCGAGCGCGAGGCGCTGGCCGCGGTCAACGGCGGGGTGACGGTCGGAGCGACCATGTACGTGTCGCTGGAGCCCTGCTGCCACGAGGGCAAGACGCCTCCCTGCACCGAGGCCATCATGGAGGCGGGGATCACGCGGGTGGTGGTCGCCTCCGACGATCCGAGTGAGAAGGCCTCGGGCAGAGGCCTGGGAATCCTGCGCGACGAGGGCATCGATGTCGTCCAGATGTCCGACGGTGAGCTCGGAGAACGGGCTCGGCGCCTCAACCAGCCGTTCCGCAAGCACGCGCGCACCGGCCGTCCGTGGGTGCTCTTCAAGTCCGCGATGACGCTGGACGGAAAGGTCGCCACCCGGACGGGCGACTCCAAGTGGATCTCGGGCGAGGACTCCCGCCGGCGGGCACACCGCTGGCGCGCGGAGTGCGATGCGGTGGCGGTGGGAATCGGCACCGCACTGGCCGACGACCCCCTCCTCACTTCGCGCGTCGAAGGTGTTCATCACCAGCCCCGGCGAGTGGTCTTTGACTCCGAGGGACGCATCCCGCTGGACTCCCAGCTCGTCGCGGGGGCCGGCGAGCAGCCGCTGACCGTGGTGGTCTCGCGAGCCGCCTCCCGGCACGCCACGGATGCCCTGGCGTACGCGGGTGTCGAGGTCGTGGTCGCGGTGGGGGAGAACGAGCCGGCCCGCGTCCGGTCCGCACTCGAGGTCCTGGGCGACGCGGGCATCACCTCGATCCTGCTCGAAGGCGGCCCGCATCTCGCCGGGGCGTTCCTCGACGCGGGCGAAGTCGACGAGATCCGCCTGTTCCTGGCTCCGGTCGTGCTGGGCGGCGGCTCTGCGCGTGACCCGCTGGAGGGAGAAGGCGCCGAGCGCATCGCCGACCTGACCCGGGCGCTCTCGCTCGACGTGGAGCGCGTCGGCGAGGACGTGCTGGTCTCGGCGCGCCTGCGCGATTGGTGACCCGCACGCGTCCGGCTCGGGCCCCTATCCTGAGACGGGTGTTCACCGGCCTCGTCCAGGATCTCGGAGACGTCGCGGCCGTCGACGTCACGGATGACGGAGTCCGGCTCACGGTGAGCACCCGGCTCTCGTCAGAGCTCGCCGAAGGCGACTCCGTGGCGGTCAACGGCGTCTGCCTGACCGCCACGAGCATCACCGGTGGAGCCTTCGCGGCGGACGTGATGCACGAGACCCTGCGCCGCTCGTCGCTGGCCGGGGTGGGCGACGGCTCCCAGGTCAACCTCGAGCTGCAGCTGCGCGCCGCCGACCGTATGGGCGGGCATGTCGTGCAAGGGCACGTCGACGGCGTGGGGACCGTGAGCGGGACACGCGAGGACGGCTTCGCCCGCATCGTGGTCATAGACACGCCCGGCGGCAGCGACAGCCTCTTGCGCTACGTGGTCGAGAAGGGCTCGATCGCCGTGGACGGGATCTCCCTCACCGTCGTTGAGGTGGGGGACGAGTCCTTCTCGGTCTCGCTGATCCCGGAGACCCTTGCGCGCACCAACCTCGGCGCCGCGGCGCCCGGATCCCTCGTGAACCTGGAGGTCGACGTGTTGGCGAAGTACGTGGAGAAGCTCATCGGGGCGCGGGCGTGAGCCGCGCGTTCTCATCCATCGAGGAGGCCATCGAGGAGATCCGCGAGGGGCGGATGGTCGTCGTCTGCGACGACGAGGACCGCGAGAACGAGGGCGACCTCACGATGGCCGCCCAGTTCGTGACGCCTGAGGCGATCAACTTCATGGCGACTCACGGCCGTGGCCTGATCTGCCTCTCGCTGACCCCTGAGCGCTGCGACGAGCTGGGCCTGGACCTGATGGCGGCCAAGAACGAGTCGCCCTTCCAGACGCCGTTCACCGTCTCGGTCGAGGCGGCTGAGGGGGTCACGACCGGGATCTCGGCTGCCGACCGGGCCCGGACGATCCAGGTGGCGATCGACCCTGATGCCCGCCCGCGAGACCTCGTGCAGCCAGGCCACGTGTTCCCCCTGAAGTCCAAGCCGGGCGGGGTGCTCGAGCGCACAGGGCAGACCGAGGCGGCGGTGGACCTTGCGCGGCTCGCGGGCCTGAACCCCGCCGGCGTCATCTGCGAGATCATGAACGATGACGGGACGATGGCCCGAGTGGCCGACCTCGTCCCCTACTGCGAACGTCACGGGCTCAAGATGGTCACGGTCGCCGACCTCATCGCCTACCGCCGTCGGAACGACAAGCTCGTCGAGCGGGTCGTCGAGACCTCCATGCCGACGCAGTACGGCGAGTTCACCGCCGTGGGCTATCGCGCACTGGTCGACGACAAGCACCACGTGGCGCTGGTCAAGGGCGACCTCGCCGGGGAGGAGCCGGTGCTCGTCCGGGTCCACTCCGAGTGCCTCACCGGTGACGTCTTTCACTCACTCCGTTGCGACTGTGGCGAGCAGCTCGAGTCCGCCCTCGCCCAGATCGACCGCGAGGGCCGGGGAGTGCTGCTCTACCTCGCGCAGGAAGGTCGGGGCATCGGGCTGCTCAACAAGCTGCGGGCCTACCGGTTGCAGGACGGGGGGCTCGACACCGTCGACGCGAACCTCGAGCTCGGCCTCCCCGTCGACCTGCGCGACTACGGCATCGGAGCGCAGATCCTCGTCGACCTGGGCTTGACGTTCATTCGGATCATGACCAACAACCCGAAGAAGATCATCGGGCTCGAGGGCTTCGGTCTCTCGGTGACCGAGCAGGTGCCGATCGAGCATGCATCCAATCCGCACAACGAGCGCTACCTGGCCGCCAAGCGAGACCGCCTGGGCCACACGCTCCATCACCAGGGCCTGCCGCTCGACGAGGAGATGATCGCGGAGGAGCACGCGCACGACCTGGACGTCGGCCGGGCGACCGAGTGACCACCTTCGCCATCGCCGTCGGCCGCTTCTACGCCGAGCTCGCCGAGCGGCTCGTGGCCGGAGCTCAGCGTGCTTTGACCGAGGCCGAGGAGGCAGAAGCCGAGATCTACGATGTTCCGGGCGCCTTCGAGCTGCCGCTCGCCGCCTCCTATCTGGCTCGATCGGAGCGCTACGCCGGCGTGATCTGCCTCGGCGCGGTGATCCGCGGAGAGACCGATCACTATGACTTCGTCTGCGCGGAGGCTGCGCGCGGGATCCAGGACGTCCAGCTGCGGACACACGTGCCCTGCGGGTTCGGGGTGCTGACGGTGTCCGACCTGGATCAGGCGCTCGCCCGAACGGGTGGGGGTCGCCGCGATCAGGGCTACAACGCGGCAGCGGCCGTCGTGACGATGGCGCGCATGCGTGCCGAGCTCGGTATCAGCTGACGGCCGGGCCCGGGCCTACCGTCTCGATCCGGTACACGGGGCCGGTCGCCGCTGCGAGCCGGCCGGTCCGTGGTGACGAGGACCGCATCCAGCGCCTCGGCGAGCGCCACGTACACCGTGTCCCGGCCGCGGATGGTGTCCCGCAGCTGCCACGCCCGGTCGAGAAGGGTCGGTGACCGAATCGCTCGCGCCGAATCACGCCGAAGACCTCGACACTCATGCAGATCTGCCTGAATGCCACCACCCGGAGCGCGAAGCGCGGCCCGAGATCAGGTCTGGCCGGCGGCTTTCTTCGCGGCGGCCAGCTCTTTGCGCACCACTCCGCGTTGGAACGAGAAACCCGCGAGCCGCCGCTCGAGCAGCGGAATCGCCTCGGCGGAGCGACCGGCCCGGTGCAGGGCCGAGCCGTAGTTGTAGATGGCGTAGCCGCACGGATCGAGCTCCTTGGAATCACCGCACTGCTCGACCGCTCGCTGCAACGGCGTGACCGCAGCGGCGTAGTTTCCGGCCTGATAGAGCGCGAACCCACGGTTGTTGTTGCTCGCCGCGCTACCGCCCGTGGGCGCAGATGTGGCGGCCGCCGTCGGACTGGGAGTGGGACTGGGAGTGGGTGATGCGGTAGGAGCGGCCGTCGCCGTCGCGGTCGGTTCAGCGGGCTTCGCGCTCTTGGTGGCGGTGGCGGTGGCGCTCGGGGTAGCCGTGGGATCGCGGGCGGCGCGATCTGCGTTGCCCTTCCCATCGCCGCCCCCACTCAGGGCGGCGATCGCGACGCCTCCGGCGGCGAGCGCCAGCAGCACGGCCAGGAGCGCGACCCAACGACCTGGACCCCTTCGACCTTGCTGCGGTGCTTCGGCGGCGATGAAGGAGCGCTCGCGGCGGGGCGTCTCGCGCAGAAGCGGTCTCGGCGCCGGTGCGACCGGTTCGGAGCGGGGCGGGAGGAGCGGGGCCATAGCACGCGTCGGCTCTTCCTCGGGCTCGGCCAAGGCCTCATCGAGCGCGTCCACGAACGCCCCCGCGGTCGGCCAGCGATCTTCGGGCGCCTTGGCCAGGCCCCGGTCGAGCACGGCCTCGACCCCCGGCGGCAGATCGGGGCGGATGTCGCCCGCCCGCGGCGGGGGATCCTCGATGTGCGCGCGCGCCTGTGCCGCGAAGTGCTCCGCGGTGAACGGCCGCCGGCCCGTCAGCAGCTCGAAGGCGACCACCGCGAGGGCATAGCGATCCGACGCCGCAGTGGCGGCGTCGCCGAGTGCCTGCTCCGGCGAGAGGTAGGCGGCGGTGCCCAGGACCTGACCGGTCTGGGTGAGCTGATCCTCCTGTGCGATGCGGGCGATCCCGAAGTCGGCCATGACCATGCCGCCCCGGTCGTCGAGGAGCAGGTTGGCGGGCTTGACGTCGCGATGGACGATGCCTGCGGCGTGCGCGGCGTCGAGCGCCGACGCCGCGTCGCGCAGCCAGCCCACGGCGGTCGGGCGGTCATCGACGTCGCGGCCTGACCGCAGGAGCTGTGCGAGAGACCCGCGGCGCAGCAGTTCCATGACGATGAACGAGCGGCCCGCGTACTCACCCACGTCGTAGATCGTGACCACGTGCGGGTGAGAGGACAGACCGGCGGCCGCGCGGGCCTCGCGCTGGAACCGCAGTTTCGCGCCGGAATCCAGGTTGAGATGCTCCGCAAGCACCTTGACGGCGACTTCGCGCCCGAGGAGCTCGTCCCGTGCGGCGTAGACCGCGGCCATGCCCCCGGACGCGACGTGGCCCATCACGTGATAGCGGTCGGGGAGGCTCAGCTGAGCGGGCATCGATCCCAAGGTACCCGGATGGCGTCGGGTGACGTCCCGCAATTGCGGTTCCCTATACTCCCCGCCCTCATGGCCCGTGTCTGCGTCTCCTGCGGCAAACGCCCTGCCTTCGGGCAGAGCCGCTCCCATTCGATGGTCGCCACCAAGCGCCGCTTCGATGCGAACCTGCAGAAGGTCCGTATCACCGTTGGCGGCGCTCCTCAACGCGCCTACGTGTGCACCCGCTGCCTCAAGGCGGGCAAGATCACCAAGGCGTAGCGGCCCGGTCGCCCGGCCCTGCAGCGCCCGTGGTCGACCCCAGCCTGGTCCGGTTCCGCGCGGTCGCCGAAGGGGCGCTGAGCACCCTCGAGTCGCGTCGCCGCGAGGTCAATGATCTCAACGTCTTTCCGGTCGCCGACGGTGACACGGGCGACAACATGGTGCTGACCCTGCGGGCGGTGCTCGAGGAGCTCGATCGGCTGTCGGACGCCGGGGCGATCGACGATATCGGCCGCGACGAGATCGTCGACTCGGTCGCCCGGGCTGCGCTTCTGGGCGCTCGGGGCAACTCGGGCGTCATCCTCTCCCAGCTCATCCGCGGGGCGGCGGAGGAGCTCGTCTCCCGCCCCGGGGAGCTCGTCGATCCCGTCCTCATCGGGGCGGCGATGGCCCACGCGTCCGATCGCGCCTATGCCTCCGTCCGCGATCCCGCGGAGGGCACGATGCTCACCGTGGTTCGCGAGATGGCGCACCGCGTCGCCACGGAGCTCGCCCACATGCCCGAGCCCCGCTTGAACCCGGAGGACGACGACGCCCACCAGGACAAGCTCATCGCGGACGTCCTCGAGCGCGCGCTCGACGCGGGCCAGGACTCCGTGCGGCGGGGACCTGAGCTGCTCGCGGTGCTGCGAGAGGCCGGAGTGGTGGATGCGGGCGGCTTCGGCTTGACGGTCATCTTTGCCGGCGTGATCTCCGTCTTGCGCGGAGCTCCGCCACCCGAGCTCGACCATCACGCGCCCGCAAGGGTCACACACCCCAATCACGCTTCGCAGACCTTTCGCTACTGCACGAATTTCGCGGTCACCGGCACGGAGCTCGATCCGTCAGATCACGTCCCCGGCCTCGAGTCGATCGGTGATTCGGTGCTGGTGGTGGGCGACCGCTCGACGCTCAAGGTGCACGTCCATACGGATGAGCCCGAGATCGCCATCGGCCTCTTCATGGGATACGGCGAGGTGTCCCGACTCGACGTCGC
The DNA here is from genome assembly GCA_013696535.1 of Solirubrobacterales bacterium. Next base: position 1,822 of record JACCYI010000228.1, on the reverse strand, counting down.
CGACATGCGGGCGCAGGTGTCCGAGCGTATCGAGCGGCTCTCGGCGCCGGAGCGGGCCCCGACAGCCGCCTGCGGCGTCCTGGCGGTGGTGGCCGGGGAGGGGATGGCCGCCCTGTTCGAGGGCTTGGGTGCCGTGTCTCTGGCAGGAGGAGCGACGCTCAACCCTTCGACCTATGAGCTCCTGGCCGGCATCCACGATGTCCCTGCGGAGACGGTCATCGTGCTTCCAAACTCCTCGAACGTCTTCATGGCAGCGGAGCGCGCGGCGGAGCTGTCGGAGAAGGAGGTGGTGGTCGTGCCGTCGCGTTCCCAGCAGGCCGGCCTGTCCGCCGCGGTGGCGCTCGATCCTGTCAAGGGGCTCGAGGAGAACGCCGCGGCCATCTCGGACGTGCTGGCGGGCGTCCGTACCGGAGCGGTCGCGGAGGCGGCGCGCGACGACGCGGAACGCCGCTTCACGCGAGGCGAGGCCGTCGGCTTCGTCGACGAGGGGCTCGTGGCGTGGGGCGCGCCGGACAGCACCCTTCGTTCGGTGCTCGACTCGGTTGTCGATGGAGCCGAGCTCGTCACGGTCATCACGGGCGCCGGTGCGCCGCTGGCGCCCGGCGTGGTGGCCGAACTCGTCCCGGAAGGCGTGGAGCTCGAGCTCGAGTACGGCGGGCAGCCGAGCTACTGGTGGCTCATCGCGGCGGAGTAGCCGCCGCCGCGCCCGTCACAATCGCTCGCGTCCTGCGCTCCTTCGCCTCCGTCGAGCCCTTTACTCCAGGTGCGGACGTCCGCTACCCCCGCCCGGAGCGGCTGACCGCGCCACTCGAGGTGCAGCCGGCCCGCGCCGCGAAGGCCGCCGAATCGCTCGGGCTCGCGACGGTCGGCGATCTCCTGGAGCACCTGCCGCGCGACCGCCGAGAAGCCCGCACGATCGCCGCACTCGAGCCGGGAGAAGTGGCGACGGTGGTGGTGGAGGTTCGCTCGATCACGTCCCGGCCCGTCCGGCGCCGCGGCATGAAGCCGCTCGTCGAGGCGACGGTCGCCGATGAGACGGGCGTGATGAAGGTCACGTTCTTCAACCAGCCGTGGTTGGCCGGCCGGTACCCGCCGAGCACCGGCCTCATGCTCCACGGGAAGTACGAGGCGCGCAATCGCTTCCGGGTGCAGCAGCACGCGCCGACCGACGAGGCGGCGGGCGGGGGAGGCGTTGACGTCGCGCACTACCCGGCCACGGACGGCTTGAGCTCCACGCAGATCCTCACCCTCGTGCGCGCGCACTCGCGAGGGCTGGCCGACACCATCGAGCCGCTGCCGGCCCGTCTGCGGGTGGCGGAGCGGCTGCCGCCGCGGGCCGACGCCTTGTGGGCCGCCCACTTCGGCGAACACGAGGCCGGGCGGCGGCGGCTCGCCTTCGAGGAACTGCTGCTCCTGCAACTGGCGTTGTTGCGGCGCCGTGCGCTGCGACGAGATTCTGCCCGCGCGTCAGGGCTGGCGGCGCCTGCCGAGCTCACCCGCGCGTGGCTCGCCGATGGGCTGCCCTTCGCTCCTACGGGCGATCAGCGCGCCGCGATGGCCGCAGTGGATCAGGACCTCGCACTCGAGAAGCCGATGCAGCGGCTGCTCATGGGCGAGGTGGGGTCGGGCAAGACCGTGATCGCCCTGTACGCCATGTTGCGCGCGGTCGAATCGGGCGCCCAGGCCGCCCTCATGGCCCCCACCGAGACGCTCGCCGAGCAGCATTTCGCCACGCTGCAGGCGCTGATGCCGGGCGAGCTGGTGCAGGCGGCGCTGCTGACCGGCTCCACGCCGGCGGGCCGCCGCGCCGACCTGCTCGGCA
>JACCYI010000220.1 GCA_013696535.1 Solirubrobacterales bacterium | reverse complement strand
GGCGGACGCGCTGCCCGTGCCCGACGACTCCGTCGACAGCGTCGTCGTTTCGCAGGTGCTGTGCAGCGTGCCGGACCAGGCGCTCGCGCTGGCAGAGGTGCGCCGCGTGTTGCGCCCGGGGGGCGAGTTGCGCTTCTACGAGCACGTTCTGTCCCCGCACGAGGCAGGGCGGCGCGTGCAGAGGGCTCTCGACGCGTCGATCTGGCCGCCCATGATGGGTGGCTGCAACCTCTCGCGTGACACCGCAACGGCGATCGGCGCTGCCGGCTTCGAGATCCAGGCGCTGCGTCGCTTCCGTATGGGGCCACCCCTGCAGGCCCCCACATACTCGGTGCGGCCATCGCGCCGCTCTGAACGCGAACTCTCAGCGAGAGCCCTGACCGTCCCAGGGGTCGGGAATCAGAGCGGCGCTCGAGGCGGCACCTGCGCGGCGGCCGCCGCCATGGCATCCAGCGACCGGTCCACGTCGTCGAGGGTCGTCTGCCAGTTGCACACCGAGATCCGGATGCAGCGGCGCCCTCGCCAGGTGGTACCTGTCGGGTAGCACGTCCCGTCCGCCTGGATCAAGGCCAGCGTCGCGTCGGTCGCCGCGTCGTCCCGACACGCGATCAGCACCTGATTGAGGCTGTGTCCGACCACCTCGAAACCCATGTCCCCAAGTTGCCTGGCGAAGCGGTCCGCACACTCGCAGAGGCGGTCGACCAGCTCCGCGACGCCGCTGCAACCCAGCGCCCTGAGTGTCGCGTAGACGGCCAGCCCGCGGGCACGGCGGGAGAACTCGGGCGTCCAGTCCATCGGCTCACGCGGACCGTTCGCGTCCTGCTGGAGGTACGCCGCCGTGACGGCCATCGCAGCACGGTGAGCCTCACGGTCACGCACAAAGGCGATACCGCAGTCGTATGGCACGTTGAGCCACTTGTGTGCGTCCGTCGCCCAGGAGTCGGCCAGTTCAACACCCTTGACGAGCGGACGCCGCGACGGGCTGGCCGCCGCCCACAACCCGAACGCCCCGTCGACGTGGACCCATGCCCCAGCGGCCCGAGCGGCTCCGCACACCTCCTCCATCGGGTCGATCGCGCCAGTGTTCACGTTGCCGGCCTGCGCGACCACGATGGTCGGCTGACCCTCCCCGCGGTCCAAGGCCTCGAGAAGGGCGTCGATGCGCATCGCCCCATGCCCGTCGGAAGGCACGGATTCGATCGACCTGCTCCCCAGGCCTAGAAGGCGCAGTGCCCGGTCGACGGTCACATGGCGCTCCTCCCCCGTGAGAACGCGAATGGGCGGGGCGCCGAAGAGACCGTCGCGCTCGGCGTCGTGGCCGGCGCGGCCCAGCACACGGTGGCGAGCCGCGGCAAGGGAGACCACGTGTGCCATCTGGCAGCCGGTGACCAGGGCGAACGACGCCGTCCGAGGAAGGTCGAGCAGCTCGGCGAGCCATCGTCCGGCGACTTCCTCGAAGGCGGAGACCGCAGGAGTCGGGGCGGCCAGTCCGGCATTCTGGTCCCAGGCACTCGCGAGCCAGTCCGCCGCCACCCCGGCTGGGTGGGCTCCGCCGATCACGAAGCCGAAGTAGCGCGGTGAGCCCATGGCCGTCAGTCCTGGGGCTGCCTCGCGGGCGAGTTCGGCGATGACTCGATCGACGGGAAGCGAATCGTCCTGAAGGGAGTCACTCACGTCCATCTCGGCGGGAGTGCACGCCGGCCCGACAGGACGATGCGGAAGCTCCTCGAGCCAGTCTGCGGCGCGGTCGGCGACGTCGTGGAGGAGCGATCGCGAGTCCATGCGTCGAGCCTAACCTGGGCGGCCCGGTGCAGTCGACGAGCGGGGATTGGTGCAACGACCGCCGCTCGGGGCGCCGAGATCCTCATCGCCTAACGTGGCGGCGTGACCGCTTCTGCTGCCCTACGAACGTGCATCACCGACGGGCGACTGGCTCCAAGGCGCTTCCGCAGTCTGCCTTCTGCCTTCGACGTCGACGTCGACGCCGACGCCGAGGCCGAGGCCGAGGCCGAGGCCGAGGCACCGATCGTCGCCGAGGGCGAACGGTTCGTGCGTGACTTGTCGGCGATGTCTCACCAGGCTTACGGACCGCGCGTCGGCGTGCCGCGCATCCTGGCCCTGCTCGAGCGCCTCGAGGTCCCAGCCACGTTCTTCGTCCCGGGCGTGACAGCCGAGCGCTGGCCCCACGCCGTCGAGAAGATCCTCGAGGCCGGCCATGGGGCGTCCGTGCGGCTCTCGGCAAAGGCGGCCACGATCGCGGCGGCGGCCGCGGCGACCTCCTCGTCGTCGGTCATGGGGTCTTCGCCCTCGCCTTGGAGGTGGTCTCGATGGGGGGTGGCGGCTTGCTTCCGACGGCCCGGAAGAGGCGCGGCCCCTCGGGGCCGTAGACCTCTCGGGGCTAGGGGAACACCAGCTCGAGCAGGAGGTAGAAGAGTGCCGCGAGCGCGATGACCACGGCGAGCGAGACGTCTACGCCCTCGAGCTTGCCGCCAAACGTGTTGCGCAGCGGGCCCTCGAACTGACCGGGGATGTTCACGAACGGGATGCCCAGCACCGCCGCTCGGATCCACGCGCCCAGTCCGCGCCAGTCGTAGCCGCCGCTGAACCAGTAGCTGCCGCCCTTCTGCCCGCGGTTGAAGACCTGCAGGTCGTCGGAGCGGTAGAAGCCGCGGCGGGCGATGTAGCCGATCGTCATGATCACCACCCATGGCGTCGTCCAGACGATGATCAGCGTTGCGAAGGTGATGATCCCGCCCGTGTAGAGCGCCACCAGGACGATCGCGGTGGCGATCGTGCCGACGAGCAGCGTGGACCGGAAGCGGTTGAGGAACCTCGACGAGTCCCACGGAGTAGAGCGCCTGCCCGCCCTCCGACGCCTTCGAGGCGATGATCGACGCCGTCGCCAGGCCGAAGACGAACGGGATGAACGTGGCGAGCTGAGAGAAGAAGGCTGCGAGCATCAGCTGGAGCTTCGAGGCCGTGGCCGGGATGTAACGCGACCAGTCGCCGAGGAACGCGCCGAAAGAGAGGGGGTTCGACATCACGATGAGGGTCGACCCGATGAAAGCCGGCAGGAACTCCTCGCAGCTGCCTTCGAAGCCGGCGTCGAAGTCCGGCCCATAGGCGATCGCGCCGACCACGTACAGCGGGGTCGCGGTGACCACCGCCACCTTGTTGACCGAGAGCAATTCGGAAGCCGTAGAGGCAGACCACCAGGATCACGACCGCGAAGAGGGCGTACGCCACCGTCAGCAGCGCCTTCGACTGATCTGTGCCGAAGAGCCAGTCCAGCGCCCCGACGAGGATGTCGCCGCTCGTGAAGGTGGAGATCGCAAAGAACGTGACCGCCGTCAGCAACGAGAGGAACGAGCCGACGATCCGGCCCACCACCCCGAAGTGCGCACCGCTGGAGACCGCGTTGGTCGTCCCGTTCGCCGGGCCGAACAGCGCCATCGGAGCAAGAACGATCCCTCCGACGACGATCCCGAGCAGGAAGGCAAGCAGGCCTTCCCAGAAGGAGAGCCCGAAGAGCAGGATCGGGAAGGTACCCAGGACGACGGTCGCAAAGGTGTTCGCTCCGCCGAAGGCGACGCGGAAGAGGTCGAACGGCTTGGCTGTGCGGTCCGCCGGGGGAATCGGCTCGATGCCGTACTGCTCGACCTCGGTGATCCGCGGCGGATCGTTCCCTCCCCACGCGCCGGCAACCGGTTCTTCGCCGACGGCCATCGCGAGGAGCGTACCGCCGGCCAGGGATCAGAGGAGTGCGCGGAGCCTGCTGAGCTCGCCCTCCGCGCCCGTGACCGCTCCGACGGCATCCTTCGCCGCCTCGCGGGCCGCGGCTGCTTCTGACTCCATGCGCCGGACCGTCCGGTCAGCCTCGTCGAAGCGCTCGTCAGCGGACTTCGCCGCCGCGCGGCGGCCGTCGGCTTCGTGCCGTAGCCGTTCAAGCTCTTCCGATGCCGCTGCCACCCGGCGCTCGAGTTCTGCCCGCCGTTCGGCGCGCGCCGCGGCTTCCCGTTTCTCCTTCAGCGAAGCTTTATGCGCTGACCCGGCCTTGGACGCCGGCTTGGGCCTGCGCCCTCGCTTCGTCGGTTGTACCTCGACCGCATCGCCCTCACGCTCCGGCTCGGAACCGGTCTGCCGCTCCTCATCGATCCGGCCCCGCTCGAGGTCGTCCGCGAGCTGTGCGTCGATCGTGGCGGCTTGCAGCAGGGTTCGGACGCGGTCTAGCATCGCTTCTGAGAGGGGCCGGCCCGACGGCTGCACGCGATCTCGTGCCACGGCAACCAGCCGTGACGTCGCGGTCCGATGCTCCCCCATCGCGAGCCGGAGCGCGTCACCCCCGCCCTTCGCGGCACGCGCCGAGGCGTCTCGCAGCGCCGAAGCCGCCTCAAGCCACTCGCGGACCGAATCGGGCTCCTCGCGCGCGACATGATTGAGGGCCCAGGCTGCCGCGCTTGGCTTGGGGCGCTTGGCGATCTCGGCCGCCGCCCCCCGATCACCACCCTTTCGGAGCTCGCGGGAGAGCCGGGTCCGCTCACCCACGAACTCCTCGAGCGGCACGGCGTGCAGCCGGTCGATGGCCGCCTCCAGACTCGGTTGCGTCACGCGTGCAGTCTCCTCCTTTGCGCGGGTAACCTGCAGTCATGTCGCCCGCCGCGCAGCCGCCGGATCCAGACCCTCAGGTCGTGGAGCCACGAGCGATGAATGCGCGCCTCGGGGGCTACGTCTGGCTGCCGCGGATGATCGACAAGGCCAGGGCAACGCAATGGGGGACGGCGGGAGACATCCGGTACCCGTGCCCGATCGACCAGACGTGTCTCGCGCGGCTCGGCATGCACCCGCAGACCTTCGCGGACATCGTCGAGCATGCGACGAGCGACGAGGCGGTGCTGGCCGAGCTCGAACGCCACGGCGTCACCTCGCCCGAGGTGGCGGCCTTTGACCCGATCGCGCTCGAGGAGTCCTACGAGCGCGGCGAAGGCCCGCGCTTCTCCGTGCTCAAGCAAGCCGAGCTGCCCTTGAGCAACATCGCGCACGAGTTCGTGGGTGATCAGCACGACTCGAAGCTGACCTTCCTGCTGATCGACGCGGCTCCCGGAAGCGGACCCTCGATGCATTCGCATCCGTACGAGGAGATCTTCATCATCCAGGCGGGTCAGGCGACGTTCTTCGTCGGGGAAGCCGCGCGGATCGCCCGTGCCGGCGAGATCGTCCAAGTGCCCGCAGGCCAGCCCCACGCCTTCGTCAACTCAGGCGACGGGCAGCTGCGTCAGATCGACATCCACGCCAGCCCCCGCTTCGCCACGGACTGGCTCTAGCGCCCGCGTCCGTAGCGGAAGGGCGGAGGGACCACGCTTGCCCCGACGTGCTCGTCGAGCCACGCGTTGAGTGGAGCGCACGCCGTCCAGGTCGTGCGGGTGTGCTCGAGGGCGGCGTCTGACGTGATCCCGTGGCCGGTGGGAGCCAGGCGACGGCCGGCCACCAGGGACTTGTGGCGCAGCAATGGTGCGCGCGGATGGTCACGCGGGTAGCCGCGCGGGGCGGTCTTCAGGGCCTCGCCGCCGAAGATCTCCAGGCCCTTCGATCCCGCCTCGTCCACCGCCTGCTCAAGCCGCGGGCCGCTCGTATCGTCAGCGATCGCCGAGCGGAAGCGGGTCAGCTGGTCGGCCGCCAGCCCGTGGTAGCCAGTGCCGGCGAAGAGCCCCTGCTCCGACAGCTGCGCGTAGAGAGCGGCAAAGCTGTTCGGGCGCCCGACAACGAGTCCGTAGGTCGTCGTCTTGTAGGGGGACTTGTCGGCCGAGAACCTGACGTCGCGGTTCTGTCGGAACATCTTCACGCCGCCGCCGAACTCGTCGGCGAGCTGTTCGAGCATCGTCTCGAGGGATCCACGGACGACGCGTTCGTACAGGTCCCGGTTCGCCGTGAAGTAGATCTTCGAGTTGTCGGCCGCAAGCCCGGTGAACCAGCCGAACGTTTCACGTGGAAAGCCTTCGAAGGCGCTGTCCGACTCAGGCATCGACATAGGATGGCTCAGATGGCACTCGTCAGACTTCGTGGGCCTCTGAAGACCTGGCCGGCGGCCGCTCGGAGCATCCTGTCGAGGGCGGCACCGTGGGCGAACTGCTCCGCGCGCTCGAGCGGGCTCAGCCCGCGATGGACGGCTGGATCCTCGACGAGCGCGGAGTCGTCCGGCCTCATATCAACGTCTCGTCAACGGCGACTACGGGACGGGTGACACGCCGGTCGGCCCGGGAGACCGGATCGACGTGCTTCCAGCGATCTCAGGAGGAAGAGAGCCAGATGACAGAGCCGCTCGTGGGCACCCGGAAGGGCCTGTTCGTTCTCGAAGGCGGAGCTGGCGCGCCGTTCGAGGTGACGGCACGGGCGTTCGAGGGGGAGCCGGTCGAGTACGTGATGCGCGACCCGCGCACCGGGCGCCTGCTCGCGTCCGTGAGGTCCGCGTTCTACGGCCCGAAGCTCTGGTACGCGGATGACGCGTCGAGCGAGTGGAAGCAAGCGGAAGGCGTGGCGCTGCCCGCCGGCGGCGACGCGGCGCTCGAGCGCATCTGGGTGATCGTCGCCGGCGAGGACGACTGGACCGTGTACGCGGGCGGCGCGCCGGGAGTGCTCTTCGAGAGCCGCGACGGTGGCGAGAACTGGCAGCTCAATCGCTCGCTCTGGGAGCACCCGACGCGACCTGACTGGCAGGCCGGAGGCGGCGGCCTGTGCCTTCACTCAATCATGCCGTGGCCCGGTGACCCGGACCGGCTCGCGCTGGCGATCTCCGCGGTCGGCGTCTGGCTGACCGACGACGGCGGCGCGACCTGGCGGCACGGCAATCGGGGCCTCGTTCCCCGCTACATGCCCGAGGAATCACGCGAGGCCACCATCGATCTCTGCGTCCACGACCTGCAC
>JACCYI010000187.1 GCA_013696535.1 Solirubrobacterales bacterium | reverse complement strand
TCGGCGGCCGCTCCCGACCACGCGAGGACGACGATGGCCAGGGCGGTGGCGCACGCCCAGTTGCGGGGAGTGGTCACCCCTGGCGCTTCGACCTGCCGCCAGGGGTTTCCTGCTTTCGCCGGTGGGGAGCGGCGCTGACGAAGTCAGATCAAGTGGCTTCGCCGACGTCCACGGCGCGCGCGGCGTGCCGGGCCATCAACTCGTGCTGCACCGAGCGGGGCCCGTGCTCGTCGGGGATCCGGCGTGCCCATTCGCCATCGGAGTCCAGGTCCCAGGCGTTGGAGTCGTCGGCGAAGCCGCGTTCGAGGGTGTCGACAAGATCTGCGCGCAGTGCGTCGTCCCTCACCGGGGTGAGCAGCTCGACCCTGGTGTCGAGGTTGCGCGGCATGAGATCAGCCGAGCCGATGTAGACCGGCGAGTCGCTCTCGCGCTCGAACGCGTAGATCCGCGAGTGCTCGAGGAAGTGCCCGACGATCGAGACCACGCGGATGTTGTCGGACACCCCGGGAACCCCGGGGCGCAGGCAGCAGATCCCGCGGACGTTCAAGTCCACGGCAACGCCCGCCTGGGATGCCCGATACAGGGCGCGGATGCACTTCCCGTCCACCAGGGAGTTCATCTTGAAGGCGATCCGCGCCTTCTGACCGTCCTGATGGGCGGCGATCGTACGGTCGATCTCCTCCACGATCCCGTCCCGCAGGTGGTTGGGGGCGACGAGCACGCGTCGGAACCGCTTCATGCGCGAGAAGCCGGTGAGGAAGTTGAACATGTCCGCGACGTCTGCGCCGATCTGCTCGTCGCACGTCAACAGGCCGAAGTCGGTGTACAGGCGGGCGTTCTTGGCGTGGTAGTTGCCCGTCCCGATGTGCACGTAATGGCGCACGCCGTCGCCCTCGCGCCGGATGATCAGGACGCACTTGGCGTGGGTCTTGAGCGACGGGTGTCCGTAGACGACGTGGACACCTCCTTCCTCGAGCGCTCGAGCCCACTGGATGTTGGCCCGCTCGTCGAAGCGCGCCTTGAGCTCGACGAGGCACACCGCCTGCTTTCCGCGCTCCGAAGCGCGGATGAGCGCCGGCACGAGTGGCGAGTCGTCGCTCGTGCGGTACACGGTCTGCTTGATGGCGAGGACCTGCGGGTCTTCCACCGCCTGCTCCACGAGCCGCTCGACCGAGGTCGAGAAGGAGTCGTACGGGTGGTGGACCAGGATGTCGCCCCCGCGCATGGCTGCCATCACGTCGGCGGGCTCGTCCTTGTCGCCGGGCCTCAGGCGAGGCTGGGTGAGCGGCGACCAGGGCGGATCGCGCAGCTCGGAATGGTCGGGGACCTTGACGATGTCCCATAGGTCCTGATGGTCGAGCAGCCCGTCGACCGAGAAGACGTCCTCGGGCTCGGCGCCCAACGCGTCCACGAGCCCGTCGCGCATCCGGTCGCTCATGCCCGCGCCGACCTCGACCCGGACGACTTCTCCGAACCGGCGGCGGCGCAACTCGTCGTCGACCGCGCGCAGCAGGTCGTCGGCCTCGTCGCCGACCGTGAAATCCGCGTCCCGGGTCACGCGGAACATGTCGTAATCCACGATCTCCATGCCCGGGAACAGCGCGTCCAGGTTCGTGGCGATCACGTCTTCAAGGGGCACGAAGGTCGTGCCGTCGCCCACGGGCATGAATCGCGGCAACATCTCCTTCGGGACCTTGACGCGCGCGAAGGTCTCTTGGCCGCTGGTGGGATCGCGCACGATGATGCCCAGGGACAGGGAGAGGTTGGAGATGTACGGGAAGGGGCGCCCGAGGCCCACTGCGAGCGGCGTGAGGACAGGGAAGATCTGGCGGCGGAAGCGCCCTGAGAGCTGGGCCGTCTCCGCTTCACTCAGCTCGTCGACGCCGCGGATGCGGATCCCGTGTTCGGCGAGGCGGGGGCGCAACACCCGCTCGAGACAGTGGGTGAGGCGATCGTTGAGCCCGTGGGTGCGCTCGCGGATGGCGTCGAGGGCCTTCTGCGGCGAGCAGCCGTCCTGCCCGCGCTTGGTCACACCGGCGTCGACCTGGTCATGCAGGCCGGCCACGCGAACCATGAAGAACTCGTCGAGGTTCGAGGCGAAGATGGCGCAGAACTTGACCCGCTCGAGCAGCGGAACGCGGTCATCCTCGGCCAGCTCGAGCACGCGGGCGTTGAACTCGAGCCACGACAACTCGCGGTTGAAGTAGAGGCTCGGGTCCTCCAGTTCGGGAGGAGCGGCGATCTCGGCGAGGTCTGTCACGCAGCCGCAAGCCTATCGCCCGGCCTTCCACAAACTGCGATCGGCTTGTGAACGTTCAGTCTGGCTCGAGGTTGCCGGCCCGCTCGGAGACCGCGTACTCGAGGCGCGCCCGGAAGCCCTTGCGCTCGAGCTCCTGCCACTGGTCGATGAAGGTGGCGAAAAGCAGGTCGCGGCGGGCGCGAAGGAAGACCTCGAGCGCGGCCAACCCGGCGTAATCGGCGCGGTTGGGTGCCCGGGATACCAGCTTCGGGTCGAGGTCGGCGGCCCGCTTCGGGGAGCGCAGCAGGACGGCCTGAGCGTCCTCGAGCACCCGCTCGCGCGTGAAGGACGCCACTTCAGGCAACTGGACGTCGCAATCGTGGAGTTCGCCAAGGAGGTCTTGCAGCTCCTTGACGGCCTTGACCGCCGTCTCCGCGTATGGCCCGAAGCACGACCCGGTGACTTCGAGGATGTAGCGCAGCCGCTTGGCGGCGATGCGCATGTCGTGCAGAGCCTCGACCTCCTGCGGATCACCGGCCTTGGGCATGAAGTCGCAGAGCTCCGCGAGGCGGGTTCGGACGATCCGCTCGGCGTTGTCGCCCACGGTTGCCGCCGGATGCAGACCCTTGACCTTGCGGGCCTTCACGCCTCCGGCTCCGATGCCGGCTCTTCCCCAGGCTCGGGCGCCACCCACTCGGGTCCGGGTACGAGCACCAGAGCGGTTTCGGCCAGCCTCTGCAGTCGCCCGGAAAGGTCTGAGCGCTCCGCGGCCTCGAGCGCGGAGGCGAGAATCTCGTTACCGGCCGCCTGCCGCTCGCGCAGTTGCTCCGTCAGAGTCTGGACTCCCCGGCGCTGCTGGGCGCCGATCGCGGCGGCGAAGGCGCTCATCGCATCGATGTGGACGTCAGGGTCACGACGCTCGCCCAGCGCGTCGGCGAGCTTCTTGACGTCGGTCAAGACCCCACGGTAGGCATCTCGATCAAAGCACGCTGCAAAGATCTCGAGCACCGCGCGCAGGCGCCGCGACGCCACCCGCATGGCGTGGACGCGCTCGATATCGCTCGTGTCGAGCACGCCGTCTGCGTGCTCGAAGAGCTCCCGGCCCCGGACCGCGACGATGCGCGCGCCGGCAGCGGCGAAGGACTCGAAGGGGTCGACAACGATCTCGGCGGCCTTTGCCATGGGTTGTGAAGGTTATCCGGTGATCCAGCCGTCTCGACGCGCCCGTATACGGGTCGGGTTCCCGCGGCGCAGTACCACCCTCTCCCGCGACCGCCTTGGATCCCCGGGGCCGCCCGCCGTCCTCCTCCCTCCGGACGGCGGGCCGCTCGACCCCTCCGGCGTGCGTTCGGGCGGTCGGCCGTCAAGTGGCTGCGAGCTCCAGACAGACTCCCTCCCGAAGGCCACCCCGCCCGATCTGCAGCGGCTGGCCGAGGCAGTGCGAGGCTGCGTCGAGGATGAGGATCCCGGCCGGCAGGAGGCGAACCCGCTCGGGATCGAGACCGAAGCGCTGCGCGACATCGTCACACGAGGCGGCCGACAGGACGCGGATCGCCCGCTGGAGCGTCTCCGGCTCGAGCACGGCACCGACGAGGCGCCGCAGGGACGTCGCGCTCCCGCCCACCGCCACCGCGAAGCCCGGGAAGGGCACCGCCAGGCCCTCGAACACACCGTGGGCGTGCTGGCTCATCGCGTGCAACTCGCTTGCCGAGGGTGGGTCTGAGCGCAGGTAGGCGTCGGCCAGGAAGCCGGAGCCGATGCGGAAGGAATCAGACCAGCTGACACCGCCGGTCAGGTCGCCCACCGCGATCTCGGTCGAGCCGCCTCCCACGTCGACCACCCCGACCAGCCCTTCGATCGGACGCCCGAGCGTCCGCGTCGCGCCCACGAAGGCGAGCCGCGCCTCCTCCTTCCCGTCGAGGATCTCGATCTCGACCCCCGAGCGCTCCGCGATCACCGCGCAGAAGACCTCACGGTTGGCGGCGCCGCGGATGGCCGCGGTGGCCACGGTGCGGAGCCGCGTCGCCCCGACGTTCGCCGCAAGGCCGGCCTGCTCGGCCACCACCGAGGCCACCTCCTCGAGCTTCGAGCTGGGGATTGACGCGCCCGGCTTGAGTCCCGCGCCGATGCGCGTGAACGCTCGACGCTGCAAGACCTCGGTGAGGCGGCCGCCGGCGGCCTCCGCCACGAGCACCCGCGTGGTGTTCGAGCCGATGTCGATGCAGGCACAGAGCATGAGAACCAGAGCAGGTTGCCATGATGGGGTGAGATGAGGCTCAGCGGCGAGAACGCGATCGAGGTCCGCGGCCTGTCCAAGTCCTACTCGGGCTTCGAAGCGGTACGCGGGATCGACTTCTCCGTGGCTCGCGGCGAGGTCTTCGGCCTGCTCGGCCCGAACGGCGCCGGCAAGACCACCACGGTCGAGATCCTCGAGGGCTTCCGGACCCGCTCGGCCGGCGATGTTCGGGTGCTCGGGTTCGACCCCCAGGAGCGCCCGCGCGAGCTCCGCCAGCGCGTGGGCATCGTGCTGCAGTCGACCGGAATGTACCGGCACCTGAGCGTGCGCGAGGCGGTGACCTACTGGGCGACGCTCTACCCCCATCCACGCGACGTGGACGAGGTGCTCGACCTGGCCGGGCTCCAGGACCAGGGGCAGGCCCGGGCCCGTACCCTGTCCGGAGGACAGGGACGCCGGCTCGACTTCGCGCTCGCGCTCGTCGGCGATCCGGAGCTGATCTTCCTGGACGAGCCGACCACCGGCTTTGATCCCGCGGCGCGGCGGACGGCGTGGGAGACCGTGCGGTCGCTGCGCGACCTTGGCAAGACCATCCTGCTGACCACCCACTATCTCGACGAGGCGCAGGCCCTGGCCGATCGGGTGGCGATCATCAAGAACGGCCGCATCCTGGCCGAGGGGCCTCCCCGCGAGCTCGGAGTCGGCAGCGCGGCCCGCTACCGGGTGGCTTGGCGCGACGAGGACGGCGTGGCGCACGAGCGCGAGACGGAGGATCCGACCGCTCTTCTGCACGAGCTGTCGGGTGCGGCGTTGAGCCGCGGCGTCCGGCTGGAGGAGCTTTCGGTGAACCGCCCGAGCCTCGAGGACGTCTACCTCGAGCTCACCTCGGCTCCTGACGTCGCCGAGGAGGTGGTCGCGTAGCCACCGAGCACGCCATCCCGGCCACAGTGAAGCCGCGGACGCCATCCCACACGACTTGGGCCGGAGCGGCCTGGCGCCAATTCCGGCTCGAGCGGCGGATGTTCTGGCGCAACCCGAGCGCAGCATTCTTCAACTTCCTGCTTCCGCTCCTGTTCCTGGCCTTCTTCGGCGCGGTGCTGTCGGGCGACCAGGAGAGCTTGAACGTGATCGTCCCCGGTATCGCCGGGATGAGCGTGATGTCGACCACGTTCAGCGCACTGGCCTTCAACCTCACCTTCCTCCGCGAGCAGGGGGTGCTCAAGCGCATGCGCGGAACGCCGCTGCCCATGTCGGCCTACTTCGCCGGCATCGCCGGCAACGCGGTGGCCAACACCACGATCCAGATCACGATCGTCACCGTGGCCGGCAAGCTCTTCTTCGGAGTCGACTGGCCGCGCGACTACCTCGCGCTGGCCGTCTTCGTCGGCGTCGGGGTGGTCTGCTTCGCGGCGCTGGGCGTCGCCTTGTCGCACCTGATCCCGAATTTCGACTCGGCGCCCGCCTACGTGAACGCGGTTTTCCTTCCCGTCATCTTCATCTCCGGCGTCTTCTACGACGCTGACAACGTCCCCGGGATCCTTCGCGACGCCGCCCAGGTTCTGCCGCTCAAGCACCTCATCGACGGCCTTTCAGGCGCGATGGTGACCGGCGACGGGCTGCTGTCCAACACGACGGCGCTGCTGGTCCTCGGAGGATGGGCGGCGATCGGCACGGTGCTGGCCGTGCGCGGCTTCTCGTGGGAGCAGCGGCGGAGCTAAAGGACCACGAAGGCCCGCGGCGGGGTGCCCCGGACGTCGCCCGAAACCGTCGCCAGACGTGATCGCTCGAACCCGGCGCGCAGCAGTCCGAACACCACGACGTCATGCACCTGATCGCCGTGCCGGTGCCAGCCTGCGAGCTCCCCCTCCCGCTTGAAGCCGCAACGCTCTAGGGCCACCTGCGAGCGACCGTTGCGGGTGTTGGCCCAGGCGGTCAGCCGGTCTAGCCCGAGGTGCCCGAAGGCCAGCCGCCCGATCAGCGCCTTGGACTCGAAGTTGGCGCCGCTTCCCCACCACCGGTGCCCGAACCAGGAACCGACCGTCGCGCGCCGATCCCGGCGCGAGAGCTCGGACAGGCCGGTCACCCCGATCGGGCCGTGTTCTCGGTGGACCACCAGAAAGTCCATGAGCTCTCCCCGCTCGCGCTTCGCGGCCAGTCCGGCGATGTACGCCTCGGGCTCCGCCACGGCCCGGTAGGGACCCCAGGAGAAGAAGCGGGTGACCACCGGATCGCGGGCGAGCTCGAAGAGGGCGGGCGCGTCATCCAGGGTGGCGTATCGCAGCGTGAGCTGGGGGCCCGCGACGATCAGCGGGGCTTCCGTTGCGGTGGCGCCCGGTGCATCCATGGGTCCAACGCGGTCTAGGCGCCGGCCGGCTCGGCTTCTGAGTCCTCGGCCTTCGCCTTGGCTTCAGCGGAGGCGGCGTCGCTCCCCTTGGCTTCGTCGTCGAGGTGGCCGAGCACCCGCATGCGGTTCAGGACATCGAGCGCTGCGACCTTGTAGCTCTCGGCGAACGTCGGATAGTTGAAGACCGCCGCCACCAGGAAGTCGACGCCCCCGGGCCGCCCCATCAACGCCTGACCTACGTGGACAAGGTCGGCGGCACCGGTGCCGATGATGTGCACGCCGAGTACCGAGCGGTCCTCAGGGGAGACGATGAGCTTGAGCATGCCGTCCTCGTCCCCCGAGATGAGACCTCGCGCGAGCTCGTCCCAGCGAGCGACGCCGGTCACGTAGGGAACCGACGCCTCTGTGAGCTGCTCTTCGGTGCGCCCGACCATGCCGAGTTCGGGAATCGCGTAGACGCCGGTCGGGACGAGGTCGGGCATGATCTCGGTCTCCTGACCAGACGCCGCCAAGGCGGCCTGACGACCCTGCTCGAAGGCGGTGGCCGCCAGCCCGTGCGAGCCCGCCCCGACGTCACCGACGGCGTAGATGTGCTTGACCGCGGTGCGCCCGCGTGCGTCGGTCTCGATTCGCCCGCGCTTGTCGGCCTTCAGGCCTGCGTGCTTGAGCTCGAGCCCACCCGTGGCGCCCTGACGGCCGCTGGCGAACAGGACGGTGTCGGCCGGGATCTTCTTGCCCGACTTGAGCATGGTCACGACATGCTCACCGCGGCGTTCGACGCCCGTCACCTCCTCACCGAGACGGAAGGTGACACCCGAGCGGCGCAACAGATAGGACATCGCTTCAACGATCTCCGCGTCGGCGAAGGCGAGGATCCGCGGCCGCTGGTCGACGAGCGTGACGCGCGCGCCGAGGACCGCGAACATGGACGCGTACTCGACCCCGATGACCCCGGCGCCCACGACGGTCAGCGTCTTGGGAACCCCGGCATGCTCGAGGATGCCGTCCGAGTCAAGGACGCCTGGGTCGTTCATGTCGACGTTGTCGGGCGTGGCGGGGGTGGTGCCGACCGCGATGACGATCTCCGCCGAACTGTAGGAGTGGGGCGTCTCATGGCCGTCGAGCACCTCGACGCGGTGCGGATCGGCGAAGCGGGCCTCCCCGTAGAGCATGGCGATCCGGTTGCGGCGCAGCTGCTCGCGCACTACGGCGGTCTCGGCGGCCACGACGCGCGCCGCGCGGTCGCGCAGGTAGGCGGCGCCGACGGAATCCCATTCCTCGGA